>NZ_LJPA01000015.1:0-190002 GCF_001414035.1 Frankia sp. ACN1ag
TCCACTGTTCCCCGCCCTCGTCCACCTCGCCGAGGGCCGTCCCTGGATGCCCGCAACCAGCTAACCCAAGATCAAAACGATACCTGACCAGTTACCCCGAACCGTCCCGTCGGTACGGGACAAGGTGGACTGACCGCGATGCAGCTTGTCCTTCCCGCCCTCNCCTTCCGCNCCCCCGACGGTGCCCTCGACACCGCCGAGACCGCCGCTTACGCCCGGCGTGCCGCGGGAACATGGGCGCACCGCTTCATCCTGTCCGGCACCACGACCGGCGGACACCAGGCCAGCGAAGCCGACCGCGCCGCGGTCGTCGACCTCTGGGCGGAAACGATCGGAGTGGACCGGCTCACCGCCTGCTGCTGGACTCCCGCCGACATCACCCACGCCACCCGTGCCGAAGTCGTTCCGATGGTCGTCCTGCGAGACCTCGCCAGCGACACCGAGGCCCTGAGCCTGTTCGCCGCTTTGCCGAGGCCGAGCTACCTGTTCAGCCACCCGGAGTTCAGCCCGACCACCCTGACACCTGAGCTTGCCGCCGCCGCCCGCGCCGCCGGTGTCCTGCCCGCCGCCGCGAAGGTCTCCAAGGTCCCACCAAGCGGCATCGCAGCTCTTCGCACCGCGACCGGCCCGGACTTCACCCTGTGGGACGGCACCGCCCGCCACATCGCCGCCAGCCTCGACGCCGGAGCCGACGGCATCGTGACCGCACCCCTCAGCCACCTACCCGACCCGTTCCCAGCCACCCAGGTCGCCCAGGTCCAAGCCGCCATCGACGCCGCCCAACACCACCTCGACACCCAGCACGACCGAGACGCCCGCACCGCCGCCCTGTTCGCGATGGCCACGGCCGGACACCCGAGCAGCGGAGTCTGACGTCGTGTCTGCCGAATTGCTCGTTTTAGGATCAAGGCGCGGCGCGCGACGGCTGCGCGTGGCGCTGCGCGCCATGCTCGCCGATGCGCCGCGCCCAACAGGGTGACGGCAGCAGGGGGCCGGGATGGAGGTTGCCGCCTTCAGCGAAGGAATCAGGCGTTACGAAGATCGAGATTACGAGATGGCTGCTGGGTTCTTCCGGGTAGCCCTCGACGAGGATCCGCGTAATCTTCGGGCGCGCCTACACTTAGCCGCATGTCTACATAACAGCGGACAAAGCGAGCATGCTTTCGATGTCGCATTCGGTGGCCGCGCTTTCCACCTGACTAGTCCAGCTTTGGCCGAAGTGCTCGCGACTTTGTATGAAGCTAGAGAGCTACTACCTGAGGCTATCGACTGTCTCGATACGGCAATCGAAGGAATGCCTCATAAGTTTGAGTATTCGATTCGAAAGGCCGGCCTCCTAGTAAAGCTCGGCCTACATGATGACGCGCGTCACACTCTACTCCGTAGCATCGCAAGTAACGGATATCAAACAGAACTAGTTCTCCAGCTGTGCGACACATGGATCGATGAACACGATTATATTCGGGCAAGGGGTGTGCTTGAACGATGCCCTGATTCGGTGCGAGCGGACCAAAAGAGAGAAAAAATCTACACGCTCGAACGTACATACGAGTTTCCCATGTCGCTCGACGATTTAGAATTTTGGAGACCCATTCATGCGATAAGAATCGGTAATCCAGCTAGGCGTAAAAAATTTATCAGCGCATATACGGATGTCGCTCGCCATCTCAACGCGATCGCCACCACCACCCCCGCCGCAGAGCGCCTCCGCATTCGAGTGAGAATGAAGAATGTCGCAGAAGCAGAGTATCGGGCACGAAAAGTAATGGACCTGACTAGTAATCTAGTATTTTGGATCATATTTATAGCCGGCGGGATTGCATTACTCCGATTTCCATATATTCTTCCATCCATCAATCACTCCCTGGGGTCCCCCTCTTTTAAGCACTACGTAATCTCCTACGGTGGATCGATTGCTGTTGGATACACACTTCTTACGATACTTGCTGCCAGTCCGGGCCGACATAGATATCTGCTGTCATTCCTTCTATCCGGCTATGTTGTAGCAATCTACGATCTTGCATATAGGTTGCAATTCTCAAGCGTAGATCTATCAATTCGCTTCGGTGTTGCCGCAGGACTGACTTTCGTCTCCTTCGCCATGACGATATCGGCAGCCGGGAGTCTTCTTGAGAGACTCGCACGGCGGTCTTTCGTCAAACGCCTACAAGATCGATATCCAGAAGAGTACTCACTTCTCTCGCTGCTAAATTCGCTGCTCGCCGTGCAACGGGCGAAGTCGCCGCGCCAAGAACTTCAATCGCCCGGATACCTGGCTTCAACTATCGAAGATGCGGCGATCAAANTCGCCGCCTATCTGAAGGCCCGCAGAAAAGATTTCGATCGAAATCTGGCTCGTGTGCATCGATACCAAGATGAGGGGAAACTTGGCGCTCTTCTGGAGTTGCGTAGTTGGGTCCTGCTGCCGATGTCCACGACTCTTGACGACGTCGAAGAGCGGATAAAACTGTACATTGGGGCAATCGTGCGCGGCGAAATCGGATCTCTACCTTGGGTCGATCCGCAGCCGGCCTCCCGGCGCCGAAGGGTAATACAACTACTTCTAGTACTTCGGGCTACTTTAATTACTCTTGTGCCCCTGCTCTTTTCCCTTGCGCTGGACCATGCACCCTTTGCGTTCGCTCCAGAGTCTGTCAGGGACTTTAGAGTGGGAGCGCTTGTATGGGCGGNGGTCACGACCGTCATCTATGTAGATCCAACTATTGGTGACAAAATCGAACTTTTTCAGAAGGTAAGAAGTCTTGCGGGAACGCGTTCTCGATCCGGGAGTGCGTCGAGCTCGGAATAGTAGTTAGGATGCGGCGGATGAGGCGACTCGCGCATCATGCGCTGACCGTCTGACTCGCATTGCGAAAGTCGACTCACATTTCGACGTCTCGCATACAGGTGCTCTCGTGGGGGCTCGATAGGAGTTGGACAGATAATCGCAGCAGCCGGGCCCGCGTGCGGCGAGAGACGGCCATGAGACTCGGCGGACGAGGCTGAGCCCGCCACCAGCACCGGAGGGTGTTCACGGACACCCGTAGACAACCGCCAGTGACCTCCTCAATCCGCGGGTCGACCGGCACATAGCAGGCCGCCCGGATGTAGCCAACCGTGTAGTCAAGCAGGCGGAGGACTACGGACAGCCGCGGTCGATAGCGGTGGAGGTTGGCCAGGTAGCAGTGGGTGCAGCGGACTGCCACGGACGTCGGCGGACGGGGCGGGCAGCCTTTGCAAGGCAGAGGTTGGGCCGACCACCCGCCTGCTCGGGCCTTGCCCGGAACTCGGTGGATGAGGAGCGAGCGCGGCCGACCTTTCTCTGATGGTTGAACTGCCCGCCGCAGTCGAGGTCGCCGCGCTCATGCCACGCTCAAGCTTTCCAAAGGTGCAGGTCACGGAACTGATGCCAGTTGCGCTAGCAGCTGCATGCGGGAGGGGCCGAGCCTCGCTGCTCCAGTTCGTAGGGCATCGATCCTCGGCCGAGGGTGACGTGGCATGATCGGGGGTTGTGTACAGTGCGGGGGTCATGGGCGGGACGCCGCCGGGATGGGATTTCTTCGTTTCCTATACCTCTGTGGATCGCGGATGGGCGGAGTGGATAGCCTGGCAGCTTGAAGACGCCGGCTATCGCGTTCTGATACAGGCGTGGGACTTTGTCCCAGGGGCAAACTGGGCAATTCGGATGCAGCAAGGTGTCGTCTACGCAACACGGACCATTGCATTGCTGTCGTCAGCATACCTAACCTCGGTTTATGGCCAATCTGAGTGGCAGTCCGCCCAAGCGGCAGATCCGCTCGGTTTCGCTCGCNGGTCACGACCGTCATCTATGTAGATCCAACTATTGGTGACAAAATCGAACTTTTTCAGAAGGTAAGAAGTCTTGCGGGAACGCGTTCTCGATCCGGGAGTGCGTCGAGCTCGGAATAGTAGTTAGGATGCGGCGGATGAGGCGACTCGCGCATCATGCGCTGACCGTCTGACTCGCATTGCGAAAGTCGACTCACATTTCGACGTCTCGCATACAGGTGCTCTCGTGGGGGCTCGATAGGAGTTGGACAGATAATCGCAGCAGCCGGGCCCGCGTGCGGCGAGAGACGGCCATGAGACTCGGCGGACGAGGCTGAGCCCGCCACCAGCACCGGAGGGTGTTCACGGACACCCGTAGACAACCGCCAGTGACCTCCTCAATCCGCGGGTCGACCGGCACATAGCAGGCCGCCCGGATGTAGCCAACCGTGTAGTCAAGCAGGCGGAGGACTACGGACAGCCGCGGTCGATAGCGGTGGAGGTTGGCCAGGTAGCAGTGGGTGCAGCGGACTGCCACGGACGTCGGCGGACGGGGCGGGCAGCCTTTGCAAGGCAGAGGTTGGGCCGACCACCCGCCTGCTCGGGCCTTGCCCGGAACTCGGTGGATGAGGAGCGAGCGCGGCCGACCTTTCTCTGATGGTTGAACTGCCCGCCGCAGTCGAGGTCGCCGCGCTCATGCCACGCTCAAGCTTTCCAAAGGTGCAGGTCACGGAACTGATGCCAGTTGCGCTAGCAGCTGCATGCGGGAGGGGCCGAGCCTCGCTGCTCCAGTTCGTAGGGCATCGATCCTCGGCCGAGGGTGACGTGGCATGATCGGGGGTTGTGTACAGTGCGGGGGTCATGGGCGGGACGCCGCCGGGATGGGATTTCTTCGTTTCCTATACCTCTGTGGATCGCGGATGGGCGGAGTGGATAGCCTGGCAGCTTGAAGACGCCGGCTATCGCGTTCTGATACAGGCGTGGGACTTTGTCCCAGGGGCAAACTGGGCAATTCGGATGCAGCAAGGTGTCGTCTACGCAACACGGACCATTGCATTGCTGTCGTCAGCATACCTAACCTCGGTTTATGGCCAATCTGAGTGGCAGTCCGCCCAAGCGGCAGATCCGCTCGGTTTCGCTCGCAAGCTGCTACCAATTCGGGTAGAGGACTGCCCTCGCCCAGGGCTTCTTGGGAACATTGTTTCGATCGATCTTTTTTTGGACTCTCCTGGTGTCGCGCGCGCTCATCTCCTGAAGGAAGTCACAGCCGCGCTTGAGGGCAGGGCGAAGCCCGCGGTCGCTCCAGAATTTCCGACGCCTCAGCCCGGACGATCGGTATTGCCGGCCAAAGAGCCAGAATTTCCGGGACCTATAATGCCATCGCAAGCCTCCGTCGTAGGTCTGACGAAATCGTCCGAATCGCATTCGATGCAATCGCCACGTTCAAATTCGGAACGGCGATCGGCGAACCCTCCCGCATCCCGGAGTGCGGAATTCCCCGGGAGCGAGCACCGGGCAGACGCGCGAGCCACCCGCGTTAAATCAAGATCGCCGACTGTTGACAGGCCAGCGGCTGACATTAGAGGTAAGTCGGGCACAGATATATCGAGGGCGTCCTCTCGTGACACCCTCGATCGAGTTCTTTCGGTGCTCTCCTATATACCATTCGTCGGTTGGTTGACTGCATTTCGACGCACACCGACTGTTCGGTTTCACACTGTCCAGGCATTCGAGATTGACGCGATTTTCATCGTGGGGACGACTTTGGGAACTGTGGGCCATGCAAACTCCATAGCGGGGCTCGACATTACTGGAGAGATAGTGGTACTCGTATCGGCGGTGGGCCTCCGACTGTGGCTCCTCACCGGTTTGGCGCTCGGCTTGGGTGCGCGAATCGTCCTGCTGTCCGGCCCTGCGGAGCGTGCGGCTCGACGAAACGCGAAACAGCGCTGACCGCGACACCTGGCAAGCGGCCCCCGCGTACGGCAGGGTCTGCGGTAGACGTCGCCTGACGCCACACGCTGTCCAAATCCATCGACCGTCGCCTTGGAGTTCCGTAGTGGGTCGCGCCCAGACCGGGACCTCGGATCTGACAGCCAAGCTGACAGCCGAGCCGGTGGACACAGGCAGACGTCCATGAACACCTCTGGATGATTCAGATGAAACTACGAATCAGAAGGTCGCCGGCGATGCGATGGCAGCCAGAGCGGCAGCCAAGCCCGCGTACTTCGGGAGACGGGCACGGGCTCGGTGGACGAGGCCGACCCCGTGACCAGCGCCGACGGACCTCCGCGGACACCAGCGGACGAACCGCCGGTGATCTCATAATCCGTCGGTCGTGGGTTCGAGCCCCACCCGCCCCACGCGCTCCCTTCTCCTGCTCGCTGATCTTCGATCAGCTTCGCCACCTGCCATTATGTCTGCCCGGGGGACGACCCCCGGACCCCCGGCGGCCGGCGTGGTCACGTCCAGCGGCGTGGTGTACGGAAGGTAACTCCGCGTGATCCTAGTTTCAGTTTAGGCGGTGAGCGCTTCGGGTGTCACGCTGATCTCGGGTGTGTCGGCCGGCGTGTTCCCCGCGTCGACTTTGCCGAGGATTTCCAGGCCGAAATAGCGGTGGGTTTCGATCCACTCGTCGTGTTGCTCGGCGAGTACGGCGCCGACGAGACGTACGATGGCACCGCGGTCCGGGAAGATACCCACAACATCGGTCCGCCGACGGATCTCCTTGTTCAGTCGTTCCTGCGGGTTCGGCGACCAGATCTGCCGCCAGATCTCCCGCGGGTAGGCGGTGAACCCGAGCAGGTCCGCTTTCGCCTCGGACAGGTGTTCCGCGGCGCGGGGCAGTTTCTCGGCCAAGGCGTCGACGACCCGGTCGAACTGCACCGTCACCTCTTTTGCGTCCGCCTGCTCGAAGATAGTCCGGACCAATGTTGCCACCCACGGCTGCGACGACTTCGGTGTGAACGTCAACAAGTCACGCAGGTAATGCGTCCGGCACCGCTGCCAGGAAGCACCCGTCAGCGTCGACCCGATCGCCGCGACCAGGCCCCGGTGGGCATCCGAGGTCACCAGGCGGACCCCGGACAGGCCGCGGGCGACCAGGCCACGGAAGAACGCCAACCACCCTGCCCCGTCCTCGCTGCTCACGACGTCGAGGCCGAGGATCTCCCGGTGACCATCGCCGTTGACCCCGACGGCGAGCAGGCAGTGGACGTTCACAACCCGGCCGTCTTCGCGGACCTTCATCGTCAGCGCATCGGCCTGCACGAACCGGTACGGGCCGGCATCCAGCGGCCTCGAGCGGAACGCCTCGACCTGCCCGTCGAGATGCTTCGCCAACTCCGACACCTGCGACTTCGAAATATGCGCGACCCCGAGCTGTTCCACGAGCTTGTCGACCCGCCGGGTGGAAACACCGAGAAGATACGAGGTGGCCACCACCGAGATCAACGCCTGTTCCGCCCGCCGGCGGCGCGTCAACAACCATTCCGGGAAATACGAACCGGACCGCAGCTTCGGAATCGCCAGATCAATCGTTCCCGCCCGGGTGTCCCACTCCCGCATCCGGTAGCCATTCCGACGATTCGTCCGATCCGGTGATATCTCCCCGTACTCGGCGCCACAGACCCCNTCGGCCTCGGCGCTCATCAACGCCTCCGCGAACGCCTTCACCATCGAGCCCAACAGATCCGGACTCGCCGCCACCAGCTCCTTGCCGAACCCTTCGACGTCGGTCACAGTCGGACGCACGGCCATCGCGTTTCTCCTCCTCGAGTTCTTGCCTGTTCTCGAATGAGGATCACGCGGTGGTCGCTTCACGTCACGGACCGCCACTCCGGCGAGTCGCTAGACGATCACACCCCGTACACCACGTCCGTGGACTCCACTGCACCGCGACTTCGTGAGTAGGTGGATCGCCGGTCGCCCCGTCCGACATCGAACCGCTCGCAAACGCATCGAGCATCCTCACGTCGGTCACCTCACGCTCGACAGCGATGTTCTGCAAACCCCCGGCAGCGCTCTTCGAATCATCGTCTACTCCGCCGAGCCGGACAGCCAGGACGCCAGCCGCCTCGACCTACTCNGAGTGCTCGGTACCGAGGCTTTCGCTCACTAACCGGTTTCGGAGTTCGTCGGGTTCCGGTTCCCACCCGAGGTGATCGTCTTGGTCGTCCGCTGGTACCTGCGGTACAGCCTGTCCTACCGCGACGTCGAGGAGCTGCTCGCGGAACGCGGCATCACCGTCGATCACGCCACGATCTACCGCTGGGTCCAGCGGTTCACTCCGCTGCTCGTCGAGGCTGCCCGGCCGTGCCGACCCAGCCCTGGAGACAGGTGGTTCGTCGACGAAACCTACGTCAAGGTCGCCGGCCGGTGGACCTACCTGTACCGGGCGATCGACCAGGTCGGGCAGGTCATCGACGTCCTTGCCGCCGAACGGCGTGACCTGGCACGGAATCTCCACGGACCACGATTTCGGCCCCCGCCTGCAATTGTTCGTCCCCCCGGATCTCGATACCACGCCGATCGACGTCGCCCTGGAGAGGCTGCCAGCTCGATTCGACGATTTCCCGGTCGTCTACCCCGACAGCGACCGACACGACGGCCGACCACACCACCAGGTGGAGGTGACCACCGCGCAGGNGTTCTTCCTCGACCGGCTCGGTGTCGACCCCGCCTGCGGGATGGATCTGGCGGACTGGCTGCTGGCCCCGACCCAGATCATGGCCAGCCTCACGGGCGGCGTGGTCCTGCACGACCCGCTCGATCTGCTCACCGCGCGGCTTCGGGCACTGACCTGGTACCCCGACGACATCTGGCGCTATGTCCTGGCGGCCGGCTGGCTGCGGGTCAGCCAGGAAGAACCGTTCGTCGGCCGCACCGGCGGCCGCGGCGGCGACCTCGGCTCGCGCATGCTCGCCGCGCGCGTGGCCCGCGACCTCGTCCGGATCGGCTTTCTCCTCGAACGTCGCTGGGCCCCGTACAGCAAGTGGCTGATGACCGTGTTCGCCCAGTCGGCCCTCGCGGACCAGGTCGGTCGGCACTTGCGCCACGCGCTCAGCGCGACGCGGTGGCGGGAACGCGAAGCAGCGCTGTGCGCCACGGCCAGCCATCTTGCCGCCGCCACGGACCAGCTTGGCCTGGCCGAGCCCGTAGACCCCGCGCCGCTTTCATACCCGGGACATCCAGGTACTCGGCGCGCAACGCCTCACTCGTGCGCTGACCGATGTGATCAGCGATCCGCAGCTGCGAGCCCTCCCCACCGGGCTCGGACACCGACCCGACGGCCCGCTCGGCCATCTCCCCGGCGCGATCGACCAGGCCATCGACAGCGTCGAGATCCTCACCCAACCGCACCGCCGCCGCGACTATGCCCCCGCGCTTGGACTCCGGGCGTGAATCCCGCGGCAAGCTGCCCGCGGAGTAGATCGAGCAACTCAGCGGCGCCGACGACTGGGACGCATGACCAGACGCACCTCGTGCGTCGGACTGCTCTACGGCGCTTCGGGTCGCGGCTGGGTGGTTCGCGCGGCACGCAGGACGCCGGCGGGCATCGTGCGTGAGGCGGTGCCTGGGTCGTGCGGTCGTGGCTGTCTGGAGGCGATAATGGCGAGGTGACCGTCGACCTTCGTGACAGTCGGATCGCCGAGGTGTGCCGGCGCTACGGCGTCGCCGAGTTGTCCGTCTTCGGCTCGGTGGCTCGCGGCGACGACACCGACGAGTCGGACGTCGACCTGCTGTACGTGCTGGCGCCCGACTCGGCGCTTGGCTTCGAGATCGTCGACCTCCGGGACGATCTCGAAAAGATCGTCGGTCGTCGCGTCGACCTGGTACCCAAATCCCGGCTGAAGTGGGTCATCCGCGATCGAGTGCTCGCGGAGGCTCGGGTCCTCTATGCGGCGTGATGAGCTCTACCTCGTCGACATGATCGAAGCCGCGGTCGCCGCGACGGCGTTCGTCCAGGAGGTCGACGAGGCCGCGTTCCTGGAAAGCGATCTGATCCAGAGTGCTGTCCTCCAGAAACTCCTGGTGATCGGCGAGGCGGCCGGACGAGTCTCGCCCGAGATCCGCGGACGGTGGCCGGACGTGCCGTGGCGGTCCGTCACCGGATTCCGCAACATCGCCGTTTACACGTACTTTGAGGTCGACTGGTCCATCGTGTGGCGAATCGCCACGGCCGCGCTGCGGGAACTCCAGGAGCAACTGCTGACGCTACTCAAAGCCGAGTTCCCACTCATCGCCAGCCGACTCGACCAGCCGCACTGACCGCGGGCACGTTGCCCTGGGTGTGGACGTACTCGCCGCCAGCCCCTCCTCAGTGAGTTGTGCCCGAGCGCAAGCACCTTCCCCGAGGCCAAACCGAATAGGAACGTCAACGCGACCACGACGGCGACGGTCACGGTCACCAGACGGGCCGAGGTGTCCGGAACCATCAGGTGTTCGAAACGCTTGTTCGATCCGGTAGATGATGTTCCGGTCGGCGCGGTCACTGGGCTTCGTCCCTGGCTGGGGCTCGGGTAACGACCGGTCGGACAGTGATTTCAGGGCCAGCAACCAAGATCAAGCGGTTCGGATACTGGTACACATGGTCCACCCCCTCTGACCAGGCCTTTTGTGGCGTCCCGGTCGTCGCGAAGATCGACAAGTGGTCGATGTGATGCCGTTGCGACAGCAACTAATCTTGAAGCCTCGGTGGGCGGCTACAGAGAGCGACATGTGCCCCGGAGGCCATGGGCAGGTACTCGTCGTTCTGCGCAGCTTCACGCCGCCGGCAGGCGTTGACCGACGCGGTCGGCAACGTCGACATCCTGCTCAACACGCGCCGACCGTACTGTCAGCCCCCTCCGAATAAAGACGGAGGGCCTTGTGGAGCCTTTTGGAGGGGCTGAAGGAAGGGGGGTCGCCCTGGAGGGGGAGGCCGTGCGCCAAGCCCTGCACCGGGCCCGCCGGCGCGTCCGGATCGGGCCTGGCTGAGACCCGCCCGCGGGCCGGTCACGGGCCCGCGGTGCTCACCAAATCTCAGCGGTCGTGACGCAGACCTTCGACATCGGCGCGGGCGTAGCGGCCGAATCGGCCGGGGGCCAGGCCGCCGCGTTCGGCGGTCACCTCGAAACGACCGACGGACCAGCCGAGCAGCTCGGCGGCCTCGGCATTGGTCAAGCTTGCCGCGAGCCAACGTTGGCGGTCGGCGACGACTGCAAGGAGCTGATCGGGAGCGAGCGCGTCCAGCTCTTTGACCGCGTAGAGGGGCCAGCCGCGGAACTCGCCCGTCGGGCGAAGGATCCCGCGTTCGTGCAATGCCTGGACGTCCGCACGTTGGACGTCCAGGGCGGTGCGCTCGGCCAGGTACTGGGCGGACTTCTCCGAGCCGATACCCGGATGGTCGCCGACCTCGGCGAGGATCTGCTCGACCCGGTCGGGCAGCGTCTCAGCGAGGGCGTCCGACCAGCGGCGGCCCTCGATGTCGGGAGGTGGTACCAGCCCCCGGAACTGTGCGTGACGCAGCTGCCATTCCTGGATCCCGAGCGAGCGGGCGAGCTGCACTGGGCCGAACCCTTCCCGGCTGCGTGGCCTGGAGGTCTTACCGTCGGCCGTCGNCTCGGGGCGTTCGCCGACCTCGGCGAGGATCTGCTCGACCCGGTCGGGCAGCGTCCGGGCCAGTGCGTGTGACCAGCGATGAGCGTGGAGGTCGGGCGGCGGTATCAGACCCAGGTTCTGGGCGCGACGCAGCTGCCACTCCTTCATCCCAAGCCAGCGGGCGAGCTGCACCGGACCGAACCCCTCCTGGGACTGGGAGCTCACAACCCCGATCCTTTCTCCCCTGTGATGCGGATGGCCGATTCTGCGCGCGGCTGCGGCACGGCACGCCCCTGACCGAGCGATCCCCTTTTCTTCATTCTGCTCGTGTCCAAGCCGCAATGACCGGATGAACGCTCGTACGAGAGGACTGACGCGGGAGGTTTCGCTACTTGGCAGCAGCGTTCCTCGCCCTCGAGACGCCGTTCAGGCGTGCAGGGAGGCGCGTCGAGCGCGGTCGGCCAGTAGGCCAACTGGTGGAGCAGCGCGGCTGCCGCGGACTGGCGAGTGGGGTGGGTGTCCTGCCTCCGGCCGGTCCGCCAGACCTGGACAGCACCGCCGCCGCCGATGCTGCGGCCTGCCAGCCCCGGCCGCCGCGAGGGCCAGGGCTGAGGCTCACGTGGCCCAGAGCGACCCCGCCGAGGCTGACCGCTACGCGCCCCGTCTCGGTCGGGGTCAGGACGGGCCCCTCGCCGCCGGCGCCGGTGACGGCGCGGACCGCGGCGGAGAGCTGCAGGGACAGGGGGTGGTCGCCGGTGTCGGTCCGGATCACCACCGGCCGGTCCCGGCGCCGGCGAGAGCGGGCCGGGGTGTCCCCGCCCGGCGGGATCGCAGCCGTGTCACGGTCATCACGCGATAGTCCGTGAGGGCAGGCTACCCGGGACGCGTGATGCTGATGCGGTACCCCGTCATCCCCTCCTCGACGGGCTGCACGTGGAGCTCATGACCGACGTCGACGACCTGGACGCCATCCACGCCGACGCTTGTCCGCTGCGCGGCGGGGTTGTGACGGTTCGTGGTGATGCCTGGCAGGCTGTCGGCTATGGGCATGGGGGATCCGGCAGGGGCCGGCGCAGCAGCGGGTCTGCCGAGTTCGGTGAACTTTTTCGTCTCGTACACCGGGGTGGATGAGCCGTGGGCGGTGTGGGTGGCCTGGCAGTTGGAAGCCGCCGGCTACACCACCCGGATCCAGGCGTGGGACTTCGGGGCGGGGGCGCATTTCGTCACCGAGATGCACCGGGCCGCGCAGCACGCGGCGCGGACCGTCGCGGTGCTCTCGGCGGCGTATCTGTCCTCGGCGTATGCGGAGGCGGAGTGGCAGGCCGCCTGGCAGCAGGATCCGTCCGGTGAGGATCGCCGGTTGCTGGTGTTCCGGATCGAGGACTGCCCCCGGCCGGGCCTGCTCGCCCAGCTCGTCAGCGTCGATCTGTTCGACCTCGACCCGGATACCGCGGCCACCCGGCTGGTCGCCGCGGCCCGTGGGGAGCGGGGGAAACCGACAGTTGAGCCGTCGTTTCCCGGCGGGCCGGCCCGGCGGGCAGGGGTGGGCCCGGAGCCGGCGTTCCCGGGCCGGCTGCGGGTCGCCGACGCCGATCCGTATCGTCTCGGGGTACACCGGGCGATCCAACTGCCCGACCTTGAGGACACCACCCCGCCGGTCTACGTGGAACGTGACATCGACCAGGCGCGCAACGGGGTCCGGGACCGGCTACGGGCCGCGGCCGGGTGGGGTGGGTTCGTGCTGCTGGTCGGGGGATCCTCGGTCGGCAAGACCCGCTGCGCGGTGGAAGCGGTCAAAGCCGAACTGGGCGACTGGCGGCTGATCCACCCCGCCAGCGCCGCGCAGATCACCGCCCTCACCGGCACACCCCCCGCCCGGACCGTGCTCTGGCTCGACGAACTCCAGAACTATCTGGGCGGTGAACACGGCCTGACCGCCGGTGTTCTGCGCGCCCTGCTCGACGCCGTCGGCCCGCTGGTGATCGTGGGCACGCTCTGGCCGGAGTACTACCGCCGCTTCACCGCCGTGCCGAAACCCGGCGAACCCGACCCCTACCGCTGGGAACGCGACGTCCTGCGCTTGGCGGCCGTCGTCGACGTCGACGACCGGTTCAGCCCAGCCGAACAGGCCCGCGCCCGCCACGCCGCCATACAGGACCGGCGGATCCAGGCCGGGCTCGATAACAGCGGCTACGGGCTCACCCAGACGTTGGCCGCCGCCCCCGAACTCCTGCGCCGCTGGACCAGCGCCCACACCGACCATCCCTACGCCTGGGCGGGGTCCTCACCGCCGCGCTCGACGCCGCCCGCCTCGGCGCCCGCGCACCCCTGACCGCCGGCCTGCTTCGCGACGCCGCCCCCGACTACTGCACTCCCCACCAGCAAGCCACCGCCCCCGCCAACTGGTTCGAACATGCCCTCGCCTACGCCACCGAGGAACTTCACGGCGCCGTCGCCGCCCTCGCTTCCACCAGCAATGGCATGGGCATGGGCCGGATCGCCGGCTACACCGTCGCCGACTACCTCCTCCAACACGCCACCCACACCCGCCGCGGCGAACGGCCCCCCGCCAGCCTGTGGACCGCGCTACGCGACCACCCCACCCACCCCGACGACCTGGCCCGCCTCGCCAACACCGCCCTGAACTACCAGGTCTACACACTCGCCGTCCCCCTCCTACGCCAGCAAGCCGACGCCGGCGACAGGGTCACCGCGAGCCGGCTGGCCGACCTGCTTTTCGAGGCGGGGGACCGTGACGGCCTGCGCCAGCGCGCGGACGCCGGTGACGGGGACGCCGCGAGACGGCTGGCCGACCTGCTCGCCGAGGCAGGGGACCGGCCGGGCGCGATCGACGTCCTACGCCAGCGCGCCGACGCCGGCGACGAGTACGCCACGCGCCAGCTGGCCGACCTGCTCGCCGAGACAGGGGACAAGCGGTTGCGGCGCTACGGGTCCGACGTGGACGGGCGGATCGCCGACGGGCCCACCTGGTAGGCGGGAACGCCCCCGGTGTGGCGCCGGGCCCTGGTCTGGCGCCCGGTAATCCCGACCTCAGGGAGAACTCCTGGCCGGTCCCGGCGGGCGCGGCCGTGATTGCCGCGTGCTACCTAGCGTCGCTGATCCTCGCCTGGGCGCTCCACACGACGGTCGAGATACCCGTCGCCCGCCGGTCCGTCCCCGAACGTGCCAGCCCATCTGCCCGTGACCGCGTCCCCCATCGCGGCGACGGCCATTCCGCCGCCCCCGGAGACCGGGGCACGCCCCGGCTTCCCTCGGCGTCAGCCAAATGCTTTGTTCGATCAAAACATCTTCGGCGCGGGTCGTGCCGGGGGCGGGGAGCCGCGTGGGGAACCGCTCAGCCGGCCGGGTCGGCCTGGGAGCCACCGCCCGGGCCCGGGCGGGCCCCGAGCTTCTCCCGCATCCCGGTGAGCATGTGCTCATGGATGAGCAGCAGGACGTCGGCGGCCTGGTCGAGCTTGTCGCCGGGGACGTCGGCGAACACGTCCCGTAGGAGCTCGAGCCGTGCGGCGCGTACCTTCTCGACCGCCGTGCGGCCCGCGGGGGTGATGGCGATCAGCGTCGTGCGGCGGTCTCCCTCGACGGAGATCGCCTCGACGAGACGGTTCTCCCGGAGCTGGCGTAGCTGGAGCGAGGTGGTGGAGATGTCGATCTGCATGCACTCGGCGATGTCGGAGATCCGCAGCGGCTCCGCCAGGTCGAAGAACTCCAGCAGCCGCAGCTCGCTCGGCGGCAGGCGGCAGTCCGAGCGCCGGGCGATCTCCGCCCGGATACGCCGGCTTTCGCTCCACCGCACCAGCGCGGCGGCACCGGCCCCCAGCCTCTCCAGCGGTGCCTGACCGGACGCGCGGGACGAAGGCATCACGGCGGAACTCACCGGGTCAGCCTAACCCGCCGGTCGCCGGAGACGTGAAGAACAGGACCGCGCCCCCGATGGCCGGGCTCCTCCCCAGACCTGTCCTCCGCCGTTGCGGTGACCTGGGTGTTCATACCCCACTAGTTTGGTGTATAAAACCATCCACCTCATCAACTCACTCCAGAGAGGGTCGCTCCGTGCGCTTCGCCGCTTCTCGGACCCTGCTCGGCCTCGTGCTGCCCGCATTGCTGATCACGGTGGCGGGCTGCTCGAGCGCGACACCGGGACCAGCCGGATCACCGAGCCCGTCCGGCTCCCGGAGCAGAGGGTGAAAACTGCTGCTGGTCTAGCGCCGGATAGAGCCGGATAGAGCCGGGTAGAGCTGTATGGTGGCGGTGTGAACCTCAAGGAGTGGGCCGCCGCGAACGAGGTCGGGTATTCCACCGCCCGCCAGTGGTTCCTGGACGGCAAGCTCCCGGTCTCCGCGCGGAAGGTCGGTGGGCTGATCCTCATCGACCCGCCCGCGCAGCAGGTCCCGGTAGAGGCGGTGGCCGTATACGCCCGCGTCTCGTCGGCCGATCAGAAGCCGGACCTTGACCGGCAGGTCGCCAGGATCGTCACCTGGGCAGCCAGCCGGAACCTGGCTGTCGGCAGGGTCGTGACCGAAGTCGGGTCGGCGCTCAACGGTCATCGGCGGAAGTTGTTCGACCTGCTAGGTGACCCGGCCGTGACGACGATCGTCGTCGAGCATCGGGACCGGTTCGCCCGGTTCGGTGCCGAGTACGTCGAGGCCGCGCTGTCCGCGCAGGGGCGGCGCCTGCTGGTGGTCGACCCGGCTGAGGTCGACGATGACCTGGTCGGTGACATCACCGAGATCCTGACCTCGATGTGCGCCCGGCTGTACGGCCGCCGGGCCGCGGCGAACCGGGCCGCCCGCGCAGTCGCCGCGGCCACCGAGGCCGGCGAGTGAAGGCTCTTCAGGCGTACCGGTTCGCGCTCGACCCGAACCAGGTCCAGCTCGCCGGCCTGCGCCGGCACGCCGGGGCGGCCCGGTTCGCCTACAACTGGGGTCTGGCCCGGGTGAAGGCCGCGCTCGGCCAGCGGGACGCCGAGAAGTCCTATGGCCTGACAGGCGACCTGCTCACGGAGATACAGGAGCAGGAGGGCCTCGCGATGCTGTTCATCTCCCACGACCTCGCGGTGGTGAGCCAGGTCAGCGACCGGGTCGCGGTGATGCGGGCCGGCCGGCTCGTCGAGACCGGCGAGGTCCGCCAGGTCTTCGCCCGGCCGGCCCACGCCTACACGCGGACCCTGCTCGCCGCACTTCCCGCGACCCGGGCACCGGACGGCCCGGCGCCGAGGATCAGCACCCGCTCGGACCTGACGACCTCCTGACGGGTCCGACGAAGGTCGTCCAGGGCCTTGCTGACGGTGGTCGCGACCGGCCTTCGCCGGGCACGGGTAGTCGGAGCCGGTGGCCAGCACCAGATAGTCCGCCTCGACGCGCTGGCCCGAGGCGAGCGTGACGCCGCTGGGGTCAGGATCGGCGGCGGGGGGTGTCCCAGGCGCCGACGGCGATGCGGGCGGCCAGCCCGAACAGCCAGAACAGCGCTAGGCCGAACAGGGAGGACACCATGATCGCGGCAAACAGCGGTGCGGACTGGAGGCGCTGGGTGTAGTCGTCGATGAGGCTGCCGATGCCCGGCTGCCCCTGCCGGAAGAAGAAGTCACCGACGATCGCGCCGATGACCGACAGCCCGGCGGAGATACGCAGCCCCGTGAACACCGCGGGCAGGGCGCTGGGAAACTCGAGATGGACGAGCCTTGCCCACCGGCCAGCCTGGCGCAGCGTGAACAGGTCATGCTGCTGGGCGTCGGTCGACTGGAGCCCGAACAGGGTGTTGGTGATGATGGGGAACAAGGCGACCAGGACGCACACGACGGTACGGGACCAGAATCCGTACCCCAGCCAGAACCCGATCAGCGGCACGATCGCGAGGATCGGGATCGTCTGGAGCGCCACCGCCCACGGGTAGAACGACCGCTCGACCCAGCCCGCCTGGCTCATCAGCACGGCAAAGATCATCCCAAGGGCGGCGGCGATGGCGAGCCCCACCAGCGCGACCTTCGCCGTCGCGCCCAGTCCCCGCAGAGTCTCGTGGAAGGTGGTCCAGTCCCCGAAGCCGTCGGTGACGACCACGTGCGGCGGCGGCAGCAGGAAGCGGCGGCGGGGGGCCAGCGCGAGATAGGTCACCGCGTACCAGACGCCGACGACGGCGGCCAGCACGGCCAGCGGCGGCCCGGCCCCGCGGGCCGTGCGGCGCAGGCGGCCATGCTGGCGGGGGCTCTCGGCCGCCGGGGCCGCGAGCGGTGCCCGGGCCGTCGCCGTCATGTGAACGACTCCTGCAGCGCCGCCGAGACGGTCCGGGCGACGTCGCCGAAGGCGGCGTCGAAGCGCAGGTCGGCGGGCCGCGGGTAGGCGAACGGGACGTCGACCTGCGCGAGGACGCGCCCCGGTCGGGCTGACAGGACGACGACCCGGCTGGCGAGCCAGACCGCCTCCACGACCGAGTGGGTGACGAACACGCCCGCGAACCGCTCGCGGGCGTGGAGCCGCTGCACCTCCTCGCCGAGCCGCTGCCGCGTGATCTCGTCGACCGCGCCGAACGGCTCGTCGAAAAGGAACAGCGACGGCCGCACCGTGAGCGCCCGGGCGAGCGAGACCCGCATCCGCATGCCGCCGGACAGCGCCGTGGGCCGGTGGCGCTCGAACCCCTCGAGCTCGGTGAGGGAGATGGCCGCGGCCACGAGTTCGCGCCGCCGCTTCTTCGGCACGCGGTCGAGTTGGGCGAACAGGCCGACATTGCCCTCGACGGTGCGCCACGGCAGTAGCGTGGGATCTTGAAAAACGTAGCCGGGGGCCTTGGGCCCGACGGCAACCGTCCCGCTGGAGGGCTCGGTCAACCCCGACGCGATCCGCAATAGTGTGGACTTCCCCGAGCCCGAAGGCCCGACCACCGTCACGAACTCGCCGTCGGCGACCGTAAGTGACACTCCCCGCAACGCGTCGGTGCCGTCGGAGAAGGTCTTTCCCACGTCGTCGAACGCCAATGCGATCCCCGGCGCAAGGGGCACCGTCTCTCCCTTCCTGCCACGGAGCCGGGCCGTCGGCGACATGCCGGCGTCCTTAATCTGAGCGAATCGTAGCCCCGGGCACGAGGCGTTACCGGACGCACCCTGATGCCGTCCCCGGTGTCATGGCCGGGAAACAGTCCCGGAGCGAGGGCCGCCAGCTCGGTTGTCCCGGCGCTGTGGGTGAACCCGGCTACATGACTTCCATCATCATCCGGTACGCTGAAGGGAACGTGGCCGCATGAGGGCGGCCGGATGAGGGCGGGGGAATGACGCTGCAACGGGCGGGCGGGCCGATAGTGCGCCGCGTTGTACTGGGCACACAGCTACGGAGAATCCGGGAAGCGAAAGGCATTAGCCGGGTGGATGCTGGCTACAGCATCCGGGCCTCCGAGTCGAAGATCAGTCGGTTGGAGTTGGGTCGGGTCAGTTTCAAGGAACGCGATGTGGCCGACTTGCTGACACTGTATGGCGTCACGGACGAGAGGGACCGCTCGCCGTTGCTCGAACTCGCCCGTCAGGCCAACGAGCCCGGTTGGTGGCAGGGTTTCACCGACGTGATGCCGGGATGGTTTCAGCCCTACCTGGGCCTGGAGGAAGCGGCGATCCTGATCCGGACCTACGAGCTTCAATTCATCCCCGGCCTCCTCCAGACCAAGGATTACGCCCGCGCCGTCATGGCCGGAGCCCGCCAGGTGGACGGCGCCGACGCCGTCGAACGTCGGGTCCAGGCGCGGATAAGTCGGCAGGCCATTCTCGACCGGCCAGATCCGCCCCGGGCATGGGCGATCATTGACGAGGCGGCACTGTGGCGCTCGGTCGCCGGGCCGGCCGTCATGCAAGGCCAGCTCGAACACCTGATCGCCCTGAACGCGAACCCGAACATCACCATCCAGGTGATTCCATTCAATGTCGGCCCCCACCCCGCCGAGGGGGGCGCGTTCAGCATTCTGCGGTTCGGTGAGCCGGATATCGCCGATGTCGTCTACCTGGAGCATCTCACGGGCTCCGTCTATCTCGACAAGCCGGACGACGTCACCCGCTACACGCTCGCCATGGACAATCTGGCACTCAAGAGCACGACGCCCGACGACACGGTAAAGGTCATCAAAAAAATCGCCTCGTATCACGCTGCGTGACGTCCGCCTCCGCCCGGTTGGCGGACGTCAGGGCTTCCGGCCGATGCCACACAGGTCGTCGATCGCCAGGGGCGGTTCGGCCGAGGGGTCTGGCCGCCACAACGGCGTCGAGACCAGACCCGGCTCGACGAGTTCGAAACCGTCGAGAAAACGGGCCACCTGCTCGGGGGTGCGCATGTGGTACGGAAAGCTCTCGTGCTCGTGGAGATGGTGGATGGCGTCGGCACGGTCCTCGCCCATGATGGCGTAGGTGCCGTCCTTGAACACAAGATAGCTGCCGGAGGGCAGGGATTCGCGCAGTTCGCGCACGATCGCGTATGCCTCGTCGAGGTCGGCCACGTTTCCCATGATCCCGAGCATGATCAAGCCGATCGGCCGGGTGAAGTCCAGGGTCTCGCGGGCGGCCTGGAGGATCTTCTTCGGCTCGCGGACGTCGGCGTCGACGTAGTTGGTAGCCCCCTCGGGCGTGCCGACCAGCAGGGCCCGTGCGTGCGCCAGGACCAGCGGATCGTGGTCGACGTAGACGATCCGCGAGTCGGGGGCGATCCGCTGCGCTACCTCATGGGTGTTGTCGGCCGTCGGCAGGCCGGTACCGATGTCGAGGAACTGCCGGATACCCACCTCACCGGCCAGGTAGGTGACCGCGCGGCCCAGAAAGGCCCGAGCTTGCCGGGCGAGCTGCACAATCTCGGGGAGCAACTCGTAGAGCCGGTCGCCGAACTCGCGGTCCACCGGATAGTGGTCCTTCCCGCCCAGCCAGTAGTTCCACACCCGCGCCGAGTGCGGCACGGTGATGTCGACAACGGGTGCCGAAGCGTCGCTCATGAGTAACGTTCCCTTCGCCGCGTGGTCACAAGAACCCGATGCTCATCATAGGGACCGTCCGGGGCGGCCCCGCCCCGGACGTCACTCTTCTTCCGTCGCCGCCGGCGTCCCTTACTTCAACGTCACTGCCTTGTCGAGGAACTCGTTGGTCACCAGGTCCAAAGGAACCAGCCCCGCCTTCGGCGTACTGCCCTTCGCAGTGAAGACCGGGACCAGCCGGCCGATCAGCGTCCCTACCCGGGCCGTGTCGAAGCTGCCCAGCACTCCGTCACTACCATCGGCGATCAACCCGAGTTGCCTCTGCGTGGCGTTGCCGTACGCGAGCAGCCCCGACGAAAGGGTGAACCCGCCCGTGTGCAGCGTACTGACGACCTTCAGCAGGAGCTGGTTCACCGGCGCCGGATTAGCGACGTAGTCCCGCTGCGCCCGCTGCAACAGCGGCACCAGCTTGGCCAGGCAGGCGCGCTGGGTCGACACCTTGTCCGGCCGAACGGCCAACGCGGAGATGTACGCAGGGTATTCGTCCTGCAGAAGTAGGTGCTTCACCGGCTTGCCCCACGCCTTGACGTCGTGCTGGAGCAGGTAGGGCTCGTTGGTGACGAAAGCCTGCTGCACGATCTTGCCATCGGCGGCGACGAACCGGTCCGGGGACCCCTGATAGGAGGTGTCGACCTGGGACTTGGCCAGCGACCCCTCCCGGACGAAGACGTCGGGAAAGGACGTCCCGCTCGCGCTGGCCAGCACCGTCGCGCCCGACTGGCGGATCTCGGCGACGTTGGTGAAGTTCCACGCCGGGTCGCCCCAGATCAGCGCCAGCGGAGACTTCTCGTAGGGCGCGAAGACGGCGACCGGCGGCTGCCTCCCGGAGGCCTGCACAGCCTCGTCCGTTCCCACATAGCCGGCCAGGATGCTGTCGTCCTGAGCCAGCAGCGAGGTCACCGGCTGGAAACCCGTCGCCGGCCCGCCGGCGCGCACCTGGAGCCTCACGCCGGTAGCACCCAGCGGTCCCTCAACCCGGTTCTTGCTCACGTCGATCGTCGGGTTGGGGCCTAGAAGCTGGTACAGGTACCCGTCGGGAAGGCCAGGCCACCAGTTCGCCTGGATGACAACCGTGGAGGGGCAGATCCCCTTCAGCGGCGTCGCGTAACGCGACTCGGTGGCGGACCCCGTGGCCGACGGGCTCACCCCACCGGACCCACTCGACGAGCCGGAACACGCGGTCAGGCCGAACGCCAGCACNGCGGCGCACCCCGCCACCCAACGGCGGCGAAACATCGAAACTCGCACCAGCCCAGATCTCCTCAGCACGGTGAAATAGGTGAGCACCCGGGGGTGGGAACACCAGGCTTGCGATGCTCCTGACATCACGGCGGGCCGTCTTCGCCCACCGTGAGGATTCCACACCGCCGAGGGCAGGATGGTACGAGGTGGCAATTCCCCGTACAGCTTCAGCCCCCGGTGGAATCGGGAGTGCGACGCGCAGTAGCTGTAGCCGGCCAGCTCCACGTGCTGCACGTGCTGCACCGTCGGCCGCGACATTCCGCACGGCACGGTGGTCGCATCGCTGATCCAGTGGTTGTCGAACCAGAATTCACTGTCCGCCGCCACAAGCCCGATCATGCCCTTGACCAGTGGTAACACTGGTCGTAGCAGCTTGTTGTAGCCAGCCTGGCCCGGCAGGTAGGGGAACGCCCCGAAGAGGCCGGGTGCCCGATGTCCGCCCCGATGTCTGCCGGTGTGCGCGACAAGGCGACGGCTTCCGCCGACTACAGCCGGTCACAGATCGCGACCTGGGCGCTGCCATATGCTGGTCCTGGTTCGCAGCCAGCCGGAAACACCCGCGAGGAGGCCGCGTCCATGAGCACTCCGGAAACCGGCCCTCCGCCGTACCCGCCGCTGCGCTCTCCGGTCACCGCCGAGGAGCTCCTGGCCGCGCGAGGTACATCACCCATCCGGTCTCTCGACGACCTGGCGGCCGACACCTTCGACTCCGACGAGGAGCTCGACGAGTTCCTCGCGTTCGCCTACGCCGAGCGTCGCCGCGACGTCGCCTGAGTCGCCGCCGTGCAGCTCGTCGTCCTGGACACCGACGTCGCTTCCTTGAGCCACAAGCGCAGACTCAGCGGGCTCATGGCGACCCGTCTGATCGGCCGCCGGCCGCTGATCACGTTCGTGACCTTCGGCGAGCTCACCACGTGGACCGACCTGCGAGACTGGGACAGTCGCCGACGCCAGAAACTCGCCAAGCATTTGACCTGAATAAATAGTTTTAATCTATTGGCCTGGTGACCGTTGGGTCGATGAAGGGTCAGAGAGGCGGACTGATCTAATGGAAAGGTTCGCGCGGAACATTGGTTCATGAGGGGTGGCTACCCGGGGTAGCCACCCCTCATGGTTTGCACACATCTGCAGCTTGTGTCGTCTTAGCTAGCGCCAGCCGTAGCGCTGCCGCAGCCGGTCCGTGACCCGCTCGAACGGCTCGCGCGGCAGGGCCGTCGACTCTCGGCGCATCCCGCCCTCGTGCACCCGGATCACCCGGTCCAGGTTGACCCAGGACGGTCGGTGCTCGCTGTCCCACCCGCCCGCGCCGACGGACACGAAGTCGCCCTCGCCGTCATGATCCTTGCTGGTGAGCTGCACGGCCAGGTAGGTGCCCGCGGATTCGACGGCCACCACGAGGACCGGCCGATCCTTGCCCCGTCCGTCGTTCTCCTCGAACGGCACCCACGTCCAGACGATCTCGCCGGGATCCGGGGCCCCGTCCGACTGCGGCGCGTAGCTCATCCGCACCGGCCCGATGCGATCCGGATCGACCTCCCTGGTGGCGTCCGGCCCGGACTCGCCCGGCGAGACCTCCGCCTGCGCGCGGGACGACCCCGCCCGCTCCCGGGCCGGGTGACTGCGCGCGGCTGCCACCGAGGATGGCGAGGAGGATGGCGAGGAGGAACGGGCCGTCGGCGTTGATGTCGACCGCCGCCGACCTTCCCGTCCCGCCTCCCGTGAGGGCGTCTCCCCCCGGCGGTGACTGCTCGTCACCAGGTCGGACACGATCTTGATCAGATCCCCCAGCAATCCCATGCCGCCACAATACTGATCTTTAATGTGTGGTTTCGCTGGATCATGATGTTGCTGGGTCATGCTGGTTCTGGCCGGGATCATGACGTGTCCCAGGTCGGGCCGGTGCCGGCGAGGCAGCCCTCGAGGAGATCGGGGCGGTGCGGCTCAAACCTGACGATCCACAAGCAGCTCCGGTCGACGATCAGGCCGTCCGCCACAAGCGGNGACGGCGTCGAGCCCCGCTATCTTTGGACGAATCCGTATATCTGACGGATCGTGATGCCTGCTACCCGGCGTCACCACCGCACGTGAGCCAAAGCCGTTAACTTGACACTCCCGGCTCCCGAGCCGCCGGGACTGGAGGGTCCTGCTGCATCGGGTCGGCGACGCCCTGTGCTCCCAGCAGACACCTCCGGAGCCGTCACCTGTATACGGCGGGACCCCCAACGCCAGGCCGTCGGCGCACCGGTGGCCGCGTCGGACAGGGAGGCGACGCGATGAAGTGAACATGTTGCGGTTCTCGCCGGGGTGGACTCCCGGCGCTGCTTCTGTCTGCCGGAAACGGCGTCATCTCTCCTCGGGCGGGCGGAGGGTGCCGAGGTATTGGCCGAGCGGCGTCGATTCTCTTGGGTGGACGAGTGGGAGGGCGGGTCTGAGTGCGGAGAGCGGGGGACGACGCTCGGGCAGCATGGCGGTGAGCAGCGGGCGTGCGAGCATGCGGGGGGCGAGGTGCCCGCCGAGGTGGTCGTTCACGGCCCGCAGAGCGGCGACGATGTCCGACTGGTCGGGATGGGTGGCCCGGTGGCGTTCGGTGGCGTCCCAGAGCGGATGGGGGCCGGCGGCGCGCCGGGTGACCGGGTTCCCGATTTCGAAGCTTTCCTGGGGTTGCCCGTCGACCCAGTGCTTCAGGGTGTGCATGGCGTTGGCGGAGTCGTTGAGGGCCAGTGTCTGCGTGCCGCGGGACAGCGCGGCGAGGGTCTCGGGCATGACGCCTTCGACACTCATGGTCTCGAAGCCGAACGTCCAGTCCCCGAGGGTTCCACTGGTGAGGATCGTCCGGTCCGGGCCGGGCTGGACGACGGCGTCGGTCTCGCCGAAGGCAAGGAGGCGGGCTGTCGTCGGATCGGCCTCGTAACGCTCCAGCAGGTTCCGGGGGGTCACCCCGCGGGTGACGGTGAGGCAGAACGGCCCGTAGCGGACGATTGCCGTCCAGTCCTGCTCCGGGGAAGGCTGGGTCATTTCGTGCTCCGGGTCTGGTGCGGCTGCCCCCAGGAATATAGCCGCGTGGGGGCAGCCCGGCGCGCTCGCCTGCGGTGACACCGACAACTCCGGGAAACGAAGCCCGCTGGCCGTCGACGCCCGGACGCTGATCCACGGGTTCCGCCGCCACGAAAACATGATCTTCCGGTTCGCCACCGACCTGCCCGTACGCGGTCGATGTTGCGCCGATCGCGCGAATAGAAACGGCCGACCAGCAGCAATCGCGGATGGAATGCCGGCGCGAGGGACATCGCTCGGATAGCTGATCAGGTGTCGAAGCTGCGCCGATATCATTCCGATGGTCGTGGTCGTGGTCGTGGTCGTGCGGCGGACCCATCCTGCGCGGAGAATGCGTCGAGGCTGGGCAGGGCGGCTCCGTGCCCGTCGAACATCGCCAGGTTGGCGGTCGGAATTCGTTCGCCGGCCTTCGGGTCGACGGTAAGCCAGCCGGGCTCCCAGACAAAGAATCCCAGCCCGCGATGGTCTGGCACTTCCTGGAGTAGCCGTCGGAGTTGCCTGAAGTAGTTCTCCTGGCCTTCCGCCGTGGCGGGAAGAGTTTTTCGGTCCGGTAGCTGATCGGCCGTTCTGACCCAGTCGCCGGGTTTCGTTCCGGCCAGGGTCCATGGGTAGGCGGTCTCCACGATGAGAATCTTCTTGTGGTAGCGCGCGGCCAGGTTCGCGAGGTTCGCACGCAGATCCGCCAGCGAGCCGTTCCAGTACGGATAATAGGTGAGGCCGATCACATCGAAAGCTGTGACCCCGGCGTGCATGAGTTTGTCGAAGAAGTACTGTGAACGNCTGGCGTCGCCGCCGCTGTCAATGTGGAGGACGACGGACAGGTGACGGTGGGGCTCACCTTCGCGGGCACCGGTGATCGCACTGTTGATCAGCGTGGCGAAAGGTGACCAGTCCTGCGCCGCGCCGTGTTGGACTGCGCCGAGTGGCCAGAGCATGCCGTTGGTGATCTCGTTCCCGATCTGGATCATATCGACCGGTGTGCCGTGTTCGGCGAATGTCGCGACCAGGTCACGTGTATAGGTTCTGACCGTGCCGAGCATGGCGGCGAGGTCGGCTTCGTGCCAGGCGGCCGGTGTTTGCTGGCTGTATGGGTCGGCCCAGAAGTCCGAGTAGTGGGGCACGAGCAGGATCTTCAGGCCAGTGTCCTTCGCTCTCCGCGCCAGCTCGAGTGCCGANCGCTCGTCGCTGTATCCCGGGGGTGGATTGACCCATACCCGTAACCGGACGTAGTTCGCGCCGTGGGCCGCGAGTATCCGCTCGATCGGCAGACGTTCACCTCCGTCGGAGAAGGCCGTGCCGGCGGCCTCCTCCTGCAGCGTGAAAGAGATGTCCGCGCCTCGGACGCCGGGGACTCCGGCGGACGGCGCGGGCCGCCACGGCGCGGCCATGACGACGACGATCAGCAGCCCGACCACGATCGCCGCGCTGGCCAGGTGGATCATCCGTACGCCTCTGACCTGCACCAGCGTCCACTCCCCCCAGCCGAGCGCTCGATCGCGTCGGGTGGACCGCAGACCCACCCCGGGCCCGCCCGGAGGGTGTCCGTCGTGTCTTTCCAGGACGAGAAGCCTGCGTTCGTGTGTGTGATGCCCGCAACCGCAACGGACGTAGGCCTGCTTCGGCGGCGGAAGTCATGCTGATTACGGAGGAATAGTATCGAATCGGTACACCTCCGATGAAAAGTCACCCTCCGTGCACCCCTTATCGCCGATAGTGCAAATTTTGCTAATTGACAGATGATGCCTTAGCGTAACGAACAGTCCGAGGGTCCTCGATCAATATGTCGCGATCCTCGTGGGGCGCAGGGACTGGGGGGCAACGTGCGACAGGGTCTTCGGCCTGCCGACCACACGGGCGCGCGGAAGCGTCGCGTGACGTGACCCTTGCCTTCGTTGAGTAGCTCGGCCAATCGCGCGACAGCGTAGCCGACCACGGGGCGAACCCCGTTTGGATGCTGATCTGCCGGCCGGGAACTGGTCGTCCTTTCTCGGGCCGATCACGCGCGCTCCGTTATTGGTCTTTTTGCCGTGCGCCGACCGTGCGCGGATTGGGGGAACGGTGCGGAGTCCGCTACGCGGGGAGAACGCGACCGCATTTTTGGCCGACGGCGTGGGACAGCTCACCATGCCCCTGGAATACCGTCCTTCCGCGCCGCGTCGGGCGGAGGTGGCCCCGGGGCAGTCCGAGATCCGCGTCCAGTCCACCTCCCCGATGAGTCGCCGGCAGCGACGGCAGTACTGGCTGATCGTGGCCGGGTGGATCCTCGCTGTGCTCTTCTTCTGGGTATGGTGGCTGCGCGGGGATCACATCGGCTCGCTTCCGCTGTTCATACTCATGTCATTTTCTTTTTTCTACGTGGGCGTGCTCCTGTCGTCGATGTACATGCTTTTCGTGGGACACATGCGGCGACCGACCCCGATTCCAGTGGCCCACGCCGAGCGCGCCGCGCCGATCGGACGGGTAGCCGTTCTGAGTCTCACCGTGCCCGGCTCGGAGTCGCTGGACATCGTGCGTCGCCAACTCGTCGCCATGAGTCGAATCAGCTATCCTCACGACAGCTGGATACTCGTCGACAAAATTTCCTCTCCAGAAATAGAGGCGTTGGCCCGATCCATGGGGGTCAAGTATTTCTCGCGCCACGACGAGGCCCGTTGGGGAAAGGTGGGCGTGGCCGGCTGGAACCGGCGGTTCCCACCCTTCAAGCGGAAGACGAAGGCCGGCAACGTCAACAGCTGGCTCGACGCCTATGGGCACAATTACAGCCATTTCACGCAGCTTGACATCGACCACATCCCGAATCCGGACTACCTGGACAGGGTCCTCGGTTATTTCGCCGACTCGAAGGTGAAATGGGTACAGGCGCCCAGCGTCTACGGTAACTTCACCCACTGGACCGCGCGGGGCGCCGCCGAACAGGAACTCGGTCTCCAGGGACCGCTCCAGATGGGTTTCTACGGGTTCTCCCGAACGCCGTTCATCATCGGTAGCCACTGCACGTACGACACCGCCGCGATCCGCGAGATAGGCGGGTTTCAGCCGACTCGAGCCGAGGACCACCTCGACACCGTCTGCCTCGCCGCCCGCGGATATCAGGGGGTCTTCGTCCCCGACATCCTCGCGGTCGGCGACGGGCCGGAAACATTTGAGACCTACCTGTCGCAGCAGTTCGCCTGGGCCTACTCGATGATCGAGGTACTGCTTCGCCACACGCCCCGACTGCTCCGGCAGTACAAGCCACGTCAGGCGATGCAGTTCCTTTTCGCGCAGACCTGGTACACCTTCTGGTCACTGTCGATGCTCATCCTGTTCACATTGCCGCTGATCTCCCTCTGCCTGAATCAGCGCATCGCGAAGGTGCACTACCTCGACTTCGTCGGCCACAGCTTCCCGATGACCGCCATGGCCGCAGCTATCTGGCTGTGGAGCCGGCCCTGGCACCTGCCAGCCGGTGTGCGGCTCACCTGGCGGGGAATGGTGCTACACGCCGCCCGCTGGATCATCGTTCTTTCCGCGCTCGTCCAGGTCGTGCTACGAGTCAAGAAGCCTTATATGATCACCAAGAAGGGGGTGGACGGCGACGGCAACGCGATCTCGCTGCGGATGGTCGCGCCGTACATCGCCATGGTGATCCTGCCTCTCGCCGCATGCTGGTGCTACCTTGCCGCGTACGGGCCCGGCTCCAACGAGGGCTACCTTCTCTTCGCGCTGCAGGACGCGCTGGTATTCCTGCTGGTGCTGATCTTCGTTATCCTGCAGGAGGTCAGGGCCACCCCGGGCGGTAGCTCGCAGCTCACCGTTCGACTGCGGCGGCAGGCCGCACCGCTGCTGACCACAGCCGTTCTCGCAGTGGCGACCGCGATCACCGCCGCCGCCTGCAGCATGCCGATCTGGGGTGCGCTCTCCTCGACCTAGATCCTCCCGCGAAGTCCGCCAGAACCGGGCCATGTTCCTGGGCTTCTGCCGCTGCCTGCGAGTTGTCCTGAAAGGTTTCTGCGGGCGCCGGCTTGACCTTGACCCTGCGTCGGGGTTCCAGCATGGCGGCATGACCGCTACCAGCCCCGCGATCGAGGCTTCCGGACTCACCAAGTCCTACGGCGACCACACCGTGCTGGACGGCGTCGACCTGACCGTCCCGGAGGGCACCGTCTACGCCCTGCTCGGACCCAACGGCGCCGGCAAGACGACCATCGTCAACATCCTCTCCACCTTGCTGACCCCCGGTGACGGCGAGATCCGCGTCGCCGGCTTCGACGTCCGACGCGAGCCCGCCGGGGTGCGCGCCGCGATCGGTGTCACCGGGCAGTTCTCGGCGATCGACGAGCTGCTCACCGGAGCTGAGAACCTGCGGCTGATGGCCGACCTGGCGCACCTGGACCGGGCGACCGCGACCGCCGCCGTGACCGTGATGCTGGAGCGCTTCGACCTCGTCGACGCGGCCGACCGGCGGGCACAGACCTACTCGGGCGGCATGAAGCGGCGGCTGGATCTGGCGATGACGCTCATCGCCCGGCCCCGGCTGATCTTCCTCGATGAGCCGACGGCCGGTCTCGACCCGCGCAGCCGTCGCGCCCTGTGGGCGATCGTGCGCGAGCAGGTCGCCGACGGCGTGACGGTGCTGCTGACGACGCAGTACCTCGAGGAGGCCGACGAGCTGGCCGACCGGATCGGGGTCCTCGACGGTGGCCGCCTGGTCGCCGAGGGCACGGCGGCGGAACTGAAGCGGCGGGTGCCCGGCGGGCACGTGTCGGTGCAGTTCACCGACGCCGCGGGGCTGGCCGCGGCAGCGGCGGCGCACCCGGAGGCCACCACCGACGCCGAGGCACTCACCCTGCAGGTGCCGGGCGACGGCAGCATCGCCGGGCTGCGCCGCGTGCTCGACGGCCTCGACGACGATGGCGTCGCCGGCCTGACGGTCTCCTCCGCCGACCTCGACGACGTGTTCCTCGCGCTCACCGGCCGCGCATCCGAGGCGCCCGCATCCGAGGCGCCCGCATCCGAGCGGATCCCCGCATGAGCACCACCTACATCGTCCGTGACTCGGCGACGATGCTGCGGCGCAACCTGCGGCACATCCGCCGCTACCCTTCGTTGTCGATCATTCTGGTCGCACAGCCGATCCTGTTCCTGCTGCTGTTCGTGTACGTGTTCGGCGGGACCCTGGGCGCCGGCCTGCCGGGCCAGACGGGCCAGGCGGGTGGCGGAGACCGCAGGGGCTACCTCGTCTTCATCACGCCGGGCATCCTGTTCATGACCGTCGCCAGCGTCGCGCTCGGCACCGCGATCTCGACCGCGACCGACATGACCACCGGGATCATCGCCCGGTTCCGCACGATGAACATCGCCCGGGTGTCGGTGCTCACCGGCCACGTGCTGGGCGCTGTCATCAGGACCGGCTTCGCCGTGGTGATCGTGACGGCGTTCGCGTTCCTCCTCGGGTTCCGCTCCGATGCCGGCCCGCTCGGCTGGCTCGGTGTGATCGGGCTGCTGATCCTCATCGCGTTCTCGCTCACCTGGCTGACCGTCGGCCTGGGCCTGGCGGCGGACAGCGTCGAGACGGCCAGTAACACCCCGCTGTTCCTGATGATCCTGCCGTTCGTCAGCAGCGCCTTCGTGCCGACCGACGCGATGCCGACCGGGCTGCGCCAGTTCGCGGAGTACCAGCCGTTCACCCCGATGATCAACACCCTCCGCGCGCTCGCCACGGGCGCCGCGACGGACTCCGACCGGTGGCTCGCGATCGGCTGGTGCGTCGCCATCGCGCTGCTCGGCTACCTCTGGTCGCGTCGGCTGTTCCTCCGCGTGCCCGGGAAATAGGATACTGGCGCGGTGCTCACGATCAGCCAACTGGCGTCGTACGCGGGCGTCACCGTGCGCGCGGTGCGGCACTACCACGCCAAGGGTCTCCTGCCGGAGCCGAAGCGCGACCACTCCGGCTACCGGCGCTACGACGCCCACGCCGTCGTCGAGCTCGTCAGGATCCGGACCCTCGCCGACGCCGGCGTGCCGCTCGCGCGCGTCCGCGAGCTGTTGGCCGCGGGCGAGGAGGAGTTCGCGGCCGCCGTCGCCGACATCGACCGGCGCCTGCGCGCGGAGATCAGGCAGCGGCAGCGGCACCGCGAGCGGATCGCGCAGCTGGCAGCCGGAGACAGCCTGGCCCTGCCGCCGGAGGCGGTGGCGTACCTCGACCGGCTGCGCGAGCTCGGACTGCCGGACCTGATGATCGAGGGCGAGCGGGACGCCTGGATCCTGGTGGCCGCCAAACTCCCGGAGCACATGCCGCTCTACATGAAAATGAAGCAGCAGCAGCTCGACGACCCGGCGACGGTCGACCTCTACTGGGATTTCGTCGCGATGATCGACTGGGAGGTGGACGACCCGCGGTTGACGGCGTTGGCCGACCGGCTCGTCGCCTCTCTCGAGGCCGCCGATGCCGAGGGATGGGATAGCCGCGACCAGGAGATGACCGATGAGCTCGCGGAGCTCCTCGACGCGGTCTTCCTCAACTCGGTGCCGATCGCCCGTCGGCTCCTGGCGCGGCTCGAGGAACGCGGCTGGCGCGGCTGGACCAAGTTCGAGCGGATCTCTCCGCGATAGCGCTGTCGGCGGCGTGAGCGGTGGTCGCCGCACGAGTGTTCGGACTCCCGGGCCGGCGGCGGGGCTGCCGCCGCCGGCCCGGGTGAAGCACCGGTCACTCGGTTCGCTCGGGTCAGTCGGTCGGTGACGGGCGTCCGGTCTGCTGGCTCGTGAGGAGCTGCGCACGGCGGTGGACGTCGCGGGGGGAGCAGCGGCGGTCGAGTCGAGTCCGCAGAAGCGACTGGGCGATGTCGGGCCGGTTGGCCTGGATGGCACAGTAGATCGTGGTGTCCTCGACGATCTCGCGCTGGGCGGCGCTGCCCCCGAGCCGCTCGACGCCGGGCAACGCGATCAGCGCGTCGGTCGCCCGGTCGGGATCACCGTGCAGGAGATGCATCAGGGCGTCGGCCAGCGGCGCGACGGTGTCGGTGAACACCGCGTTGCTCCGGGCGGCCGCGGACCGGCGCAGTTGCGCGAGTCGGCGGCAGTCCCCCACGGCGGCGAGGGCGACCGCCGAGTGGAGCCCGACGAAGGGCGTCGGCGGATCGACGAGCAACGCGGCGGGAACGGTCTCCAACACCGGTCCGAGTTCCACCGACGTCCAGGCGCCGGCCGCGAAGCCGCGCCACAGCAGCGACGCCGAGTCGATCAGCGCCCGGACGCCGGAGACGGCCGGCGGCGCGAGCTGGGTCGAGAAACGCGCCCGGATCGCGCTGTCGTCACCGAGGGCGAGTTCGTGCAGGGCCGCGTGCCAGGAGAAGTGCGCCCGATGCGACGAATCCGACCCGCAGGTCGAGATCCAGGCGTCCAACCAGGCCAGCCCCGCCTCATGGTCGCCGGTCTCGTAGTGGACGTGGGTCTTCGCGTGGACGGCGTGGCCGGCGGTCGGTTCGACGGCCAGCGCCAGTGCGGCGAGTTCGGCCGCCTCGTCCCAGCGCTCCTGCTCCTGGCGGGTGAAGGCGAGCAGCCCCCGGTACCACCAGTCGTCGCGGTAGACGGCAGCCAGGCCTTCGACCAGGGCCCAGGCCTCGGCCGGGAGCTCCGTCGCGCCGCTGAACGCGATCGTCGGCACAGCGATGCTGACGGCCAGGGCATCTTCCGGGTAGGCGTGGATGTAGCTGAGCAGTGCCGCGGCCGAACCGGCTCCCCCCGGCTCGCGGATGCGGGCGGCGACGACCTCGATGAAGCGTCGCTCACGCTCGTCGGCCCGGCCGGCGTGGCGTTGCGCGTTCCGCAGAGCCGTTTCCACGTCGACGTCGGCGCCCCACTCGGCACCGAGCAGCGCCAGCACCGCCTGCCCGAGGGCGAACTGGGGGTCGGCCGCGACCGCTTCGGCCACCAGCGCTTCGGCTCCGGACTGTACCCGCAGGATCCGTCCGAGCCCGGCGACATAGCGACCGGCCGCCTCCGGGCTGGCGGTGAGGGGCAGGCCGTAGGGGTCGCGCACCCGCCGGACGCCCTGTGGCCCAGGCAGGGCGGCCACGACGGCGCGGGCGACCGAGGCCGCCTGGCCGCGGATCTCGGGGATCGCCGTGCTCTCCCACAGCTCGCCGCGCCGCAACGGTCCGATGGCCCAGATCGCCGGCCGGGGTCCGTCGGCCGCGACCAGCCGCCCGGACGCCTCGGTGGCGAAGCCCAGGTCCAGGCTGTCCGGGGTCGCCAGGCCGGTGGCAAGCAGGTTCATGACCAGGGGATCATGGCTGGTCCGCACGCCGGCGCCCGCACCGGTGCAGTTGACCACGGCCGCGGCGAGTACCCGCGAGCCGTCGCTGAGCGAGACCTCGACGCCGGCCGCGGTGTCGGAAGCGTCGACGACCTGCGCGGCGTGCACGACCAGCGATCCCTCGGCGCGGCGCTGCTCCAGCCAGGCGTGGATGGCGGGGTCGACGCGGTGGCGCACCTGGTCCCAGCGCCGCATCGTCGTGGCGACGAAGCTCGACCGGGCAGCCGCGTCCAGGCGCGACCACAGCTCGGCCGTCACCGGGCGCATCGCGTCCACGCCCCGCCGCCAGTCGCCACCGGCCGCGCGGATGTGATCGAAGACAAGCCGGCGGGCCTGGGCGAGGCTCACCGGTCCGGCGGGCAACTCCGGGGCGGCCAGCGGCGGCGCCGGGTCCAGCACGTGGGGGAGCGGAAGCAGCCCGTGACGCGAGGTCACATGCAGGCGCACGCCGGCCCGGCTCCAGCGCTGGGCCATGTCGGCCATCGTCAGGCCCGAGCCGACGAGCAGCACGTCGCTGCCAGCCGGGACGTGGGGCTGGGAATCCGCCCGCCATGGATCACCGACGAACCGCGGCGACCGGGCCAGCGCCGGCGGGGCCCACGACGTCGTCGCGGCGCCGTGCCCGAGCGCGAGGACGACACCGTCGACCGGATGGCTGGTCCCGTCGTCGAGCGTGAGGCGCAGCCGGCGGCCGTGCCGGCGGAGGTCCGTCGCGCGAGCACGCACCCGCTCGCAGTGCACCCCGCTCGCGGCGCGCAGCGTCTCCTCCAGCGTGTGGCGGAGGTAGTCGGCGTAGAACTGGCGGGGCGCGTAACCCCTGGCTGGAAAGTCGACCGCGACGTGCCGACGAAGCCAGCGCAGGAAGTGCTGCGGATCATCGTCGAATGCGCTCATCTTCGCGGCCGGGACATTGAGCCGGTGCCGCGGATCCCGGGTCCGATACGCCAGGCCCTCGCCGACGTCGTCCGGTTCGACGAGCAATATTGTGAACCTGCGGCCGGTAACCGCCACGGACCTTGCTAGCTGGGCGGCGGCGAGGCAACCGCTCGCCCCGCCACCCACCACCGCGACGACCACCGGCGCACTCATCGGGACCGTCGACAGGACGTGTGCGGACACCTGGGCATAGAGATCTCCTTCTGCGTCAATTCCAGTCCTTATCAGGTTAGGCGCAGGTGGGGGAGGTCGTAGCCCAGATCGACGGAACGAGGTGTGTGATCCGATTGGCAGCCCCGCGGCCCGGTTCGTCATCGGCGGCCGGGCTTACGCGGGCTCGCCCGCGACGACGACGCCGTTCTCGTAGGCGAGCACCACGGCCTGCACCCGGTCACGCAGTCCGAGCTTGGCGAGCACGGCACCCAGGTGGCTCTTCACGGTCGCCTCGGTCACGACCAGGCGCCCGGCTATCTCGGTGTTCGACAGTCCTCGGGCGACCAGGACCAGTACCTCCCGCTCGCGTGGCGTCAGGGCGTTGAGCAGGCCGGGTGGGGTCGGCGGGCGGACGCGGCCGGCGAAGGCCTCGACCAGCCTCCGGGTGACAGACGGTGACAGCAGCGCGTCACCGGCATGCAGGACCCGGATCGCCTCGATCAGGCGTTCGCNGGAGGCGTCCTTGAGCAGGAATCCGGCCGCCCCGGCGCGCAGCGCGCCGAAGACGTACTCGTCCAGGTCGAAGGTGGTCAGGATGAGGACGCGCGGCGGCGGGGTGGGCCCGTCGGCGGTCAGGTGGGCGGTGGTCTCCACGCCGTCCATGCGCGGCATGCGAATGTCGAGCAGGACGACATCAGGTCGCAGTTCCTCGGCCCGCGCGAGCGCCTCCCGGCCGTCGGCGGCCTCGCCGACCACCTCGAAGTCCTCCTGGGTTTCGAGTATCAGCCGCAGGCCCGTCCGGATCAGCTCCTGGTCGTCCACGATCAACAGGCGGATGGTCATCCGACTCCCCTCCTCACTCCCCGGTGGTTCGACGGGCCGGCGCGGCGGGCGCTCCTGCCCCACCGCCCGTCGGCAGGCGGGCCGCCACGCGGAACCCGCCACCGGGCCGGTGGCCGAACTCCAGCTCGCCACCGAGCACCGCGACCCGCTCCCGCATCCCGACGAGGCCGTGCCGGGCCGGCTCGCTGGTCATCGACGCGTCCCGCGGGTCCTCATCACCGACCGGCGCCCGCGCCAACCCGGTCGCACCGTCGTCGGTCACCGCCACGTCAATGCTTCCGTCCCGGTAGGCCAGCGTGACCGTCACCTGGCTCGGACGGGCATGTTTCAGCACATTGGTCAGCGCTTCCTCGGTGATGCGGTAGACGGACAGCTCCAGTCCGCCGGACAGCGCTCTGGGCTTCCCCGTCACCCGTAGCTCGACGGGCAGCCCGGCGGCACGGTAGTCGCCGACCAGCTCATCCAGGTCCGTCAGCGCGGGCATGGGGCGGGAGTCGGCGGAGGCGCCGGGTGCGCGCAGCACGGTCAGCATCCGCCGAAGCTCGGCGAGGCCCTGCTCCCCGCTCGTCTCGACCCGCGCCAGCGTTTCGTCGGCCCGGTCCGGCCTGGTATGCAGCACGTCCCGGGCGCCGCGCACGCCGAGCAGCATCACGGTCACCGAATGGGCGACGATGTCGTGCAGCTCGCGGGCGATCGACGCGCGCTCCTCGTGGACCGCGATCCGGGCCAGATACTCCCGCTCACGCTGAAGGTCCTCGGCGCGCTCCTCGAGCGCGCGCACGTAGCGACGGCGGGTCCGCGCGTATGCGCCCAACGCCCACACCGCGGCCGTCACCGGGACGGACACGATCGACAGCGCGGCCAGGAGCACCGCGGTGGGCACGAGCGCGACGAGCGCGCGGCGCCAGTCGTCACCCTCGGCGATCGTGAAGAGCGCTACCAGGACAGGCACACCGCCCGGTGCGTCACCGGCAGCCACCAGCGCGGCAGCCAGAGCGAGCGTCGCGAGGAGCACTACCCACGGCGCCCGGCGGCGCGCTGTGAGCGCACCGCCGGACACAACCGCCAGCAGCACCGTCGACACCCGCGCGGTGTGGTCGTCGTTGAGGAGAAGGCTGAGCTCGGCGATCGTGGCGGCCACCGTGACGACGAGATCGAACACCAGCCCGCGCCGGATGGTCATGCCAGGTCGCGCCGGCGTTCCCCGGCCAACGCCGCGCACATGAGCCCCACCGTCCAGGCGCCCAGGACGATCGCCGCCGCGGTCAGGGAGAGGCGATCCGGCCCGTGGGACATCCGGGTCAGCACCCCCACCGCGCCGAACGGGGTGTAGTCCGACGCGTCCTGCCGGACGAGGTCGAGCAGCGGGTTCACGACGAAGGTGAGGATCAGTGCGCCGGCCGCGGCCAGGACCTGGTTGCGAACCAGCGCGCCGACGGCCACGCCGATCATCGTCGCGAGCACCGACGACGTCAGCAGGCCCACCGCCACCGCGGTCGCCTCGCGGGCACTCAGGCCGGGGCCGGGCTGCCGAGCCAACAGCGGCAGCCCGGCCCCCAGCGACACCGCCACCATGGCCGACCCGACGACCAGACTCACGATCGCGTACGCCGTGGCCCGCGCGAGCAGCAGACGTTCCCGCGAGGCGCCCGAGGCCAGCGCCGCGGGAGCCGCGGTGCGGTGCCGGAACTCGCCGGCGACACCGACCGCCCCGAGCAGCAGCAACAGGATCGGCATCCCGGACAGGGCCTCCTCCTTCTCTCCCACCTCGTCGAGCGTCCCCGAGGCAAGCGTGACAATCAGGACGTTCGCGGCCGTCAGCGCGACCGAGGCCGCCGCGAAGACCAGCGGCGTGCGCGTGGTCAGAATTTTGATCAGCTCGCCCCTGACCAGCCGGCCGGTCACGCGTCCTCGCCTTCGGTCAGCCTAAGAAAGACGTCCTCGAGGGAGAAGCCACTCTCGGCGATCGAAGCCATCCGGCCCTGATGCACAAGACGCCCTCGGTCGATGACGATGACATCGTCGACCGTGCGCTCGACCTCGGTCAGCGAATGACTCGACAACACGACGGTGCGGCCCGCGTCGGCCCGTTCGCGCAGCAGGGTGCGCAACCACTGGATCCCGCGCGGATCCAGCCCGTTCATCGGCTCGTCCAGCACCAGGATGTCCGGATCGGCGAGCAGCGCCGCCGCCAGGCCAAGCCGCTGCCGCATACCGAGCGAGTACTTTCCGACCCTGCGACGCCCGGCCTGCCCAAGGCCGACCAACTCGACCATCTCGGTGACTCGCGCCCTGGGCAGCCCGGCCAGGGCCGCCAGCGAACGCAGGTGCGCCCGCGCCGAGCGACCCGGGTGTGCGCCACAGGGCTCGATGAAGACCCCCAACGTGCGCGCTTCCGGCGTGCGCGCCTCGCGGCCGTTCAGCAGCACCTGCCCGGCACTCGGCCGGGCCAGCCCACTGATCACTTTGAGCACCGTCGTCTTGCCGGCGCCGTTGGGCCCGAAGAAGCCGGTGACCGCCCCGCCGCGGACGCCGAATGACATGTTCTCGATGGCGGTGTGCCTGCCGTAACGCTTCGTCAGACCTTCGACGCTGATCGCGGCGCTCGGCGTGACCGCCGCGCCCGCCGTCACTGAAATTCCCATGGCCGACAGAATCCGATCCTTCGATCTCCCGGTCATCGCCGTACCGGTGGGTTTCGCGGCTCGACCGTGGGTGGAGATCGCGGCGACCGTCCCTCCCCCCGGGGGTGGAGGACAACGTCCGCCTGCGCCGGCTTACCGGGGGTCAACCATCAGGGCGGACAGCTACACCGTCACAGGCGATCCGTCCGCCTGCCAGCGCCTGCTGGCGTGTCTCAGCTAACCCGCGCCGAGGTCAAGGACGACTGCGAGCGACCGGCCCGAGAATCCGGCGACGGCCGGGTGCCGGCGCTACCGCGAGGTCGAGGCGCGGGTGGTTGGTGCCGGCCGGCGGTTCGGGTCCGGGGGAGTGGCGTTGAAGGCGCGCAGGAAGGTGTTGACGCCGGCGGCGATGGCGGCCTGCAGGTCGTGGTCGGTGACGGCGCGGGTGCCGAGAGCGGACAGCGTCGGGAGATCGCCGGAGACGAGGGCGAGGAAGTGGCCGGCGGCGAGGTCGGCGTCGTCGATGTCGAGGTGACCGCGATGGGCCAGTCGGGCCAGGCGCCCGGCGAGGGCGATGTGCACGTGGGCGCCGCCAAGGCGCAGGGCATCGTCGAACAGGTCGGGGAAGCGGGCGGCCTCGGCGTACATGAGGCGTTGCAGGGCCCAGCCCTCGTCGTTGAGCTGACAGTCGATGACGTTGCGGGCCACCCGGGTGAGGGCGCCGGCCAGGTCCGCCCCGTCGTCGGGGAGGAGGTCGAGCGCGGCCACGATCCGGTCGCCGGTGCGCTGCGCCCCATCGAGGATGACCGTGCGGAAGAGGTTCTCCTTGTCCCGGAAGTGGTTGTACACGGTCGGCTTGGCGACGCCGGCCCGTTCGGCGATGGTCTCGACGCGCGCCAGGCCGTAGCCCTCCTGAACGAACACCCGCAGCGCCGCGTCGAGGATGGCAGCCCGCTTGTCGATCCGGCCGCGCAGCGGTGTCGACGCGTTCCTCCCTGTGGTCACCCGGCCAGGTTATCGCTCCGGCGTTACACGCTGACTGATATATTAAACTCGATCGTTCAACATAATATCCGGACAGGAAAAGTTGCCTGGGGTGCGGAGGAGCGGTCGTGACCCGACAGCAGGAGGCGCACGGCCCAGCCCACGGCCGCGCGATGAGCACGCCGCTGCCCGAGCGTCTGGACCCGCAACTGCGCGCACGATTCCTGCATCCACCACAACGACGGGTTCTTGATCAACTCTGGCCGGGTGGCCCGGCCACGTTCCCGCAGGACGCGGTGGTGGGCGTCGATCCGGGCCATCGGGTTCCGGTACGCAGCTACCGCCCGGCTGACGGGCCCGACCCGGCTCCGGCGGTGCTGTTCGTCCACGGTAGCGGATTCACCATGGGCGAGCTGGAGCAGTTCGACCCGCACTGCGACTGGTATGCGCGCGCAGCCGAGGCAGTCGTGGTCTCGGTCGGCTACCGACTCGCCCCGACCCACCCCTACCCGGCGGCGCTCCAGGACGCCGCGGCCGCCTGGCAGTGGCTGCACGACACGGCCGCGCAGCTCGGGGTCGATCCAACGCGATCAGCCATCGTCGGCTCCAGCGCCGGCGCGGCGATCGCCGCCGGCCTGGCCCTGTACCTGCGCGATCATGGGCAGCCGCTTCCGTCGCTGCTCCTCCTGCACGCCCCGGTACTGGACGACCGGCACCGCACCGCCTCCAGCCACGCGATCAACGACGAACGCACCTGGCACCGCGCGGCCTCGCTGCGTGGCTGGACCAGCTACCTCGGCCCGGCCGGCCCACCCGGCGGTGAGTCGATCCCGGCCTATGCCGCTCCCGCCCGCGCGACCGACCTCGCCGGCCTGCCGCCCACCTTCTTCGCCCTCGGCGACCTCGAACTCGCCCGCGACGAGGTGCTCGACTTCGCCACCCGATGACCGGCTCCCGCCGTCTCCACCTGACGGTACACCTGGTCGGCGCCGCCACCGGGGTGCACCCGGGCGCCTGGCGCTGGCCGGAGGCCGACCCCTACACCTTCGCCAGCGTCGACCGGTGGGTCGAGGCCGCCCAGGTCGCCGAACGCGGCCTGCTCGACGCGGTCTTCCTCTCCGATGTGCCCGGGCTGTGGGGTGATCTCACCGACCACCCCCAGGAGGCGTACTACCTCGAACCGACCGTCATCCTCACCGCGATCGCCCGCGCCACCACGCACATCGGCCTGGTCGGCACCGCGTCGACCAGCTTCAACGAGCCCTACAACATCGCCCGCCGATTCCACTCCCTCGACCTCGTCAGCCACGGCCGAGTCGGCTGGAACGCCGTCACCACCTTCGTACCCGTCATCGCCGAGAACTTCGGGGAGGCCCGCATCGCCGACCGGGCGGACCGCTACGGCCGCGGCAACGAGTTCGTCGACGTCGTGCGCGCCCTGTGGGCCAGCTGGCGGCCCGGCGCGCTGCTCGCCGACGTCGCCACCGGCGCGTTCACCGACCGCGGCAAGCTGGTTCCGATCGACCATCGCGGCGCCACCTTCGTGGTCCGCGGACCGCTGCCGCTCCCACCGTCCGAGCAGGGGTATCCCGTCATCTTCCAGGCCGGCGCCTCCGACCCCGGACGCGACCTCGCCGCCCGCACCGCCGACGCCGTCTTCTCCGGCGCCACCAGCCTTGACGCCGCCCGCGCGTATGCCGCCGACATCCGCGGCCGGGCGGCCGGCTACGGCCGCGACCCCGCCTCCATCACCATCCTGCCCGGCCTGATGACCTCCATCGCCAGCAGCGACGCCGAAGCCGCCGATCGGCTGCGCCGTCTCGACGAGCTCGCCTATCGCGACAGCGCGCGGGCTGTCCTCGCCGACAAACTCCGCCTCGACCCGGACATCCTCGACCCGGAGACCCTGGACCCCGACCGTCCCATCCCGCCCCACCTGCTGCCGCCGCTGGGCGTGGACGGCGCGGTCGGAGTCCTCGACCTCGGGCTGCTGGAACGGGCCCACCGTGGGCTCAGCGTGCGCGACCTGCTGCGCCCGCGCTGGGGCGGCCACCTCGTCGCGGCCGGGCCACCCGAACGGGTCGCCGACATCATCGAGGACTGGTACCGGGGCGGCGCCGCGGACGGCTTCACCCTCATGCCGGATGTGATCGCCGACGGCCTGCCCGCCTTCGTCGACCACGTCATCCCGATCCTGCGACGCCGAGGGCTGTGGCCCCACGAATATCAGGAAGCCACCTTGCGGGAGCGGCTCGGCCTGCCGCTGCCCGAAGCAGCCAAGCACGCACTGCCGTGACCGTCGTGCTGCCACGGCATGGTCACGTTGCAACCGGTGGGCTCAGCCAGTCCGAGCACGGTCACGATGCCGCCGGCGCGGCCGCAGATCATCCGAATTGTTGACTCGATGCGTGGGTCGGCTGGCCGTCAGGGGCACCGCCGTTGTCGGCATCGGCGTGGCGTCTGCGGTAGTTGGCAGAGGCGGTGCGCTCGCCGCAGCGCTTCATCGAGCACCAGCGCCGGCCGCCGGAGGGTGAGCGGTCGTAGAAGGCGAGCCCGCAGCCCTCGCAGGAGCGCAGGCGGCTCGGCTCGCTCGTGGTCAACAGGTGGACCGCGTCGCGCGCGAGAACGGACAGCACGCCGGCCAGGTCGGGCTGCGGGACCTCGATCCGCGCCCACGCATCCCCGCGGAGAAAGGATGTCGGCGTCGGCGCCGCGGCGCAGGTGTTGAGGTGCCCGACATCCTCGGGATCGGGGCCGGTGCCGGCGAGCCGGGCCTGGACGAGGCGGTCCACGGCGGCGCGCAGTTCCTGGATCCGGTCCAGGTCACGCGACGTGAGCCCGGCCGCCGGGGTCGGCAGGTCGAACGTGCCGAGCCACGCCGCCGCGCCGGCTGTCGCGGTGAGCAGATCCGGGCCGCCCGGGGTGCGGGTGGCGACGAGGTCGAGACAGAGGCTGCCGGTGTCGACCGGCCTGGAGCGGGCGGTCGTGCGCATCGGGGTGGGTTCGGCCGCAACGGATCTGGTCAAGGGACTCCTTGGACTGCCGGAACCTGCAGGTCATCGTCAAGGGATGATGGCATGAGATGCGGGGTCGCTGTCGCACGTCATGCTGGGGTTGCATCGGGTTACCTGCACAGAATCATTACAACATGGGTTGACATCGCCGCTCCGGCCGGCTTTGATCGGTCGCGTGACGATCGAGGAACCGAGGGCGGATGTGCCGGGCCTGGTGCCGGGCCTTCGCGCGCTCATGCCGCTCGTCACCTGTCGTGAGGTCGACTTCATGCGTACCGGTAGCGCCATCTGTCGATGAGGGGCGGGGCCCCCAGGCGGTGCCCCCGAGCGTGAGCGCTCCACACGCACAGATCCCCTCCCGAACAGCGGCCCCTCCCGAACAGCGGCCCCTCCCAAGCAGCGGCCCCTCCTGAGTAGTTCTCCCTCCACAGTCCACCCGCGCTCCAGAGGCGTGGCGCCGGGTTCGGACACGTCCCCCTGATGCGCCGTCGCCGGGCCCCCAGACCCGGCCGGACGGTCGTGCCGAGGACGGCAACCCCGACAACGACGTCGACAACAGCGACGGGACCTCCCTCCCGTCGCGCGAACCATCACGCCCGTCGTGCGACGACCGCCGGCACAGCCATGGCGGCACCCGAACGATCCCCCGATCGGAGAGACATGATCAGAACGAGGAAGCGGCGCATCGGCGTGCTCACCGCACTGGTGACGGCCGGCGCACTTCTGGCCGGATGCTCGACCAGCGCGGCCGCCGGCGGGGGGAGCGGCTCGGACACGGTCCACTGGGGGACCAAGCAGATCGCGACTGCCTGGGACCCGGTCGTCACCGGATCGACCGGGGCGACGAACTACCTCACGCCCATCTACGAGTCGCTGTTCACGCTGAACGAGAAGCGTGAGGTGAAGCCGGCTCTCGCCGAGAGCTACTCGTACAACCAGGCCGGCGACCANATCACCATCCGGCTGAAGCCCAAGCTGACCTTCCAGGACGGGACGCCGGTCAACGCCGAGGCCGTCAAGTTCCACATCGACCGGATCAAGTCGCAGCAGAACTCGGCGCTGAAGGGGTCGTACAACAACGTCAAGTCGGCGACCGTGATCGACGACCTCACGGTGCGGCTCGACCTCGGCCAGCAGGACTACCAGATCCCCCGCCTGCTCTCCGTGCGCGGCGGCATGCTGCCCAGCAAGGCGGCCGCGCAGGCGGATCCGGTCAAGCTCAGCCAGACGAACCCGGTCGGCGCCGGTCCGTACAAGGTCGTGGAGATCGTCCCCGAATCGAAGATCGTCCTGGAGAAGTGGGACGGCTACTGGGACGCGGCGAACATCCACGTCAAGCGGATCGAGATCAACTTCGGCATCGACGCGAACACGCTCGTGCCGGGCCTGCAGTCCGGCGTGTACAACTTCGCCCAGATCGACGGCTCGCAGATCCAGCAGGCCCGCAGCGCGGGTTTCGACATCCTGGCGGGAGTCAACCGCCAGTGGGGGTCGACCTTCCTGAGCCTCAACGTCAACAAGGCGCCGTTCACTGACCCGAAGGTCGTCGAGGCGATCCGCTACGCCGTCANCCCCGCCGAGTTCGCCACCAAGCTCGGATTCGGTGAGGGCGAGCCCAGCCACCAGCCCTTCCCCAAGGGGCACCCGGCCTACGTCGACGCGCTGGACTCCGAGCACCCCTACAACCCGGCCCGGGCTCGGGAGATCCTGGCGAAGGCCGGCTACGCGGACGGTGCCATCTCCTTCGACATCGCCGGCGTCGCCACCAACTTCGACCAGGTTGCGGAAGTCCTCCAGGGGCAGCTCAAGGCCGTCGGCATCAGGACGACCATCAAGCTGACCGACTTCGCCAACTGGGGCAAGGGGTACTACGGCAAGACGCTCGCCGCGTCGATCTTCGGCTACGTCGGCCGTGACTCCCACGTCCAGGCGCTCACCGAGCACTACGACACCGGCGGGGTGCTCAACCTGAGCTCGCCGTACACGTCCGCGCCCTTCCAGCAGGCGCTCAAGGCGGTCCGGGCCACGCCCCTCGACTCGCCGGACTACCCGTCCCGCCTGCAGGCCGCCGCGAAGGCCGGCTACGAGAACGGCTCCACGGTGTCGCTCTACACCTACGCCTCCGCCATCGCCAAGAAGAAGTCGCTGTCCGACCTGCCCGCGATCGACGGCTTCCTGAGCTGGAAGGGCGTCACCTTCACCCACGGCGACTGAACCGGCGCAGGCGGGGTCCGTGCAGACGGGCCCCGCCTGCCCGACCGACCCCGCCGACCCCGCCGACCCCGCCGACCCGACCGACCCCGCCGACCAGCGAGTAGCCCGCACGACGAAAGATCAACGGGAGTAGAAGCCAGTGTCCGCACCACCGCCCGCGCTCACCGCGCCGCCTGCCGCCCATCGTGGCGTGGTCGCTCACCGGATCGGCCGGGCGGCCGCCTCGACCGCCCGGCTGCTCGCGATCTTCGTTCCGGTGTTCCTGCTCGGCACCTTCCTCACCTACCTGCTCGGGCATCTCAGCGGGCGCAGCCCCGCCTACCTGCAGCTCGGCGACGCGGCCTCCCCGCAGGCCGTGGCGGTCATCGAGCACAAGTGGGGCCTCGACCGCCCCTTTCTCGTCCAGTACGGGGACTGGCTCGGCTCGGTCCTGCACGGCGACCTGGGAACGAGCTGGTACAACGGGCTCAGCGTGGCGCACGCGCTCGGCCAGCGGGCCGCGATCACGCTCTCGGCCGCCGGGGTCGCCCTCGTCCTCGGCATCGTGTTCGGATTCCTGCTCGGCGCGCTCGCCGCCCACTTCCACACCCGCTGGCCCGACCGGGCGATCACCACCTTCACCACGGTCATCTCGGTGCTGCCGCCGTTCATCGTGGGGATCGGGCTGGCGGCGGTGTTCGCGGTGAGCCTGCAGCTCCTGCCGGCCGCCGGCTACGTGCCGATCCAGGCCGGGCTGGGCCCGTGGCTGAGCCATCTCCTCCTCCCCGCGATCGCGCTCAGCTTCGACACGGCCGCCGACGTGGCTCGGCAGCTGCGCAACGGCCTGGTGTCGGCCTACCGCGGGAACTACGTCACCGGCGCGATCGTGCGCGGCCTCGGCCCGCGCCGGATCTTCTTCGTGCACGTGCTGCGCAACGGCATCGCGCCGGCGTTGGCGGTCCTCGGCCTGAAGTTCCCCAACCTGCTGGGCGGCGCGGTGATCATCGAGGCGATCTTCGGGCTCTCCGGGTACGGCGTGTACGCCAGCCAGGCCGCGGTCCGCGGCGACGTGCCGGCCGTCCAGGGCGTGCTCGTCGTCTCGGTCGTCCTCGTCGTGGTGTTCAACCTGCTCGTCAACATCGTGCTCAACCGCGTCACCCCTGACGCCGACCGGGGAGTCTGAGGCGTGATCAGAACCGTGTTGCGGCTCACGACCGCGCGGGTCGCCCTCGCGCTGCTCGCGATCATCGCCCTCGTGACCGTGCTGGGCCCCGTCCTGGCGCCCTACGACCCGCTCAAGGGCGGCGACCAGACGCTCGCGGGGCCCTCGGCCAAGCACTGGCTGGGCACCGACTACATCGGCCGCGACGTGCTCAGTCGCATCCTCGCCGGCGCGCCGCTGAGCATCGTGAGCGCGCTGGAGGTCGCCGGGATCGCCCTGGTGCTCGGCACGATCCCCGGCATCCTGTCGGTCTATCTCGGCTCGGTGTTCGAGTGGCTGAGCCTGCGGGTCGTCGACACGTTCATCGCCCTGCCGTTCCTCGTCTTCGCGGTCGCCATGACGGCGTTGCTCGGCAACGGGATCACCCAGGCCATGATCGTTGTCGGNATGCTCCTCGCGCCCGTGTTCTACCGGGTAAGCCGGGCGGCGACGATGTCCGTCGCCCGGTCGCAGTACGTGGAGGCGGCCTCCATCGCCGGGGCGTCGACGTCCTGGATCGTCCGCAGTCACGTGTGGTCCAAGGTGCTGCCGTCGATCGCCGTCACCCTGGCCACCACCCTCGGCATCGGGCTGGTGGTGATCTCGAGCCTGACCTTCCTCGGGATCGGGATCCAGCCGCCCACCCCGACCTGGGGCGGGATCCTCGCGTCCGATCTGGGTTACCTCGCTCAGAAGCCGTACGCACCGATCTTCCCGACCCTGCTCATCCTCGCCGCCGTCCTGGCCTGCAACCTCCTCGCGGACGCCATCCGGGACGCCGCGGGCGAGACCGGCCGCGCCCTGACCGGCGCGAAGACCGCCAGGTCCAACCGGACACGGCGGCTCGCCGCCCTGGCAGACCTGGCGGACCCGGCAGATCCGTCCCGGCCATGACTGAGGAGCAGCAGATGACGCCGAGCGTGGCTGGTCCCGCCGACCGAGACGCGGTCGACCGCGACACGGTGCTCACGCTGACCGATGTGCGGATCCACAACGACGCCGCCGACGAGGAGCTGGTGCACGGCGTGAGCCTGCGGCTGAGGCGCGGCGGGGTCGTCGGCATCGTCGGGGAGTCCGGCAGCGGCAAGTCGCTGACCTGCAAGGCCGTGCTCGGCGTCCTGCCGGAGCACATCGAGGTCGCAGGCGGCTCGATCGAGCTGCTCGGCCGCGACGTCACCGGCCTGTCCCGGCCGGAGTGGACGGCCCTGCGCGGCACCTCGATCAGCGCCGTCTTCCAGGACCCGGCGTCGTACCTCAACCCGTCGATCCGGGTCGGCAAGCAGGTCCAGGAGGTACTGCGGGTCAAGCAGGGGCTCAGCCGGGCCGCGGCGAAGCAGCGGGCCATCGAGCTGCTCGACGCCGTCCACCTGCGTGATCCCGACTACGTCTACGAGCAGTACGTGCACGAGCTGTCCGGCGGGATGCTGCAACGCGTTCTCATCGCCATCGCGATCTCCCTCGAGCCCGAGGTGCTCATCGCGGACGAGGCGACGACCGCGCTCGACACCACGGTGCAGGCCGGCATCCTCGACCTGCTCGTCGAGCTGAAGGAACGGATCGGGCTGTCGCTCATCGTCGTCTCGCACGATCTCGCCGTCGTGGCGCAGCTCTGCGACGAGGTGCTCGTCATGCGTGAGGGGCACGTCGTCGAGCAGGGCCCCACGGCCGCGATCCTGCACGCTCCGCAGCACGAATACACGCGGCTGCTGGTCGCCGAGCACGAGCAGTACGGCCTGAGCGCCGCCGCCTCCTCCGCCTCCGGTCCGCGCCTGCCGGTGTCGGTGTCGGTGTTGGAGCCGGTGTCGGTATCGGTGTCGGTACCGGCGCCCAGGAGTTCGAGCGCGCCCGAGTCGACGGAGCCGGTCCTGCGGGTCGACGGGCTGGGCGTCCACTTCGGCCGTGGCCGCGGGCGCAAGCAGGCGCTCGAGGACGCCTCGCTGGTGATCCGCCCGGGCGAGACCGTCGGCGTCATCGGTGAGTCCGGGGCGGGCAAGTCCACCCTCGCGCGCGCGGTGCTCGGCCTGGTGCGGGCCACGGCCGGCTCCGTGCACGTCGGCGGACGCGACGTCACCCACCTGTCGGGGCGGGAGCGGCGGGCGTTCGGCCGCGACGGTGTCGTCCAGTACGTGTTCCAGGATCCGCTGCGCAGCCTCGATCCGGAGCACACCGTCGCCGCGTCCGTCGCGGAACCGCTGCGCATCCGCGGCGGGTTCGACCGGGCGGCGATCGACGCCGCCGTCCGCCGTCAGTTCCGCGCTGTCCGGCTCGACGAGTCACTGCTGGACCGGTTCCCCGGCGAGCTCTCCGGCGGGCAGCGCCAGCGGGTGGCGATCGCCCGCGCGCTCATCGGCGAGCCGCGCCTGCTGATCCTGGACGAGCCGGTGAGTGCCCTGGACTCGGCCAACCGCGTCGCGATCCTCGAACTGCTCCGCGAACTGCGCTCCACCGTCGACGTCGCGATGCTGTTCATCTCCCACGATCTCGGGTCGGTCGCGGGGATCTCCGACCGGACGATCGTGCTCTACCGCAGCCGGATCGTCGAGGCCGGCGACACCGCGCGCATCGTCACCGCCCCCACGCACCCCTACACCCGGCTGCTCGTGGGCTCGGCGCCGACCCTCACCTCCGGACCGACCGACCGCGTGCAGCGCGAACGGTTGCGGGCCGGACTCGCCGTCTCCTGACGCCGCCGACCACCTGACGCCGCCGACCACCTGATCCCGACGATCACAAGGGAAGACCATGACAAGACAGGTGCGGCTCTGCCTGAACCTGCAGGCGACCGGCCGCCACGACGCGGCCTGGAAGACCCTGCCGCCGACCTCGGACTGGATCGCCGGCATCGACTACTACACCGAGATCGCGCGGCTCGCCGAACGGGCCCGCTTCGATGCGATCTTCATCGCGGACCGCCTTGGTTCGCTCGACGCCGCCTCCTACCGTCGGCCCTGGCGCGGGACGGATCCGACCGTCCTGCTCGCCGCGCTGGCGCGCGAGACCGAGCACATCGGACTCGTGTCGACCAACCCGGCCATCCACGGCAACCCGTTCCTGCTCGCCCGCTCGATCGCGACCCTCGACCACGTCAGCAAGGGACGCGCCGGCTGGAACATCATCACCAGCCAGGAGGACGTCACCCGCTCCGCGCTCGGCGTCGACGAGATCCTCGAACCGCAGGCGCGCTACCGCAAGGCCGAGGAGTTCATCGCCGCCGTCGACGCACTGTGGGCCTCGCTTCCCGAGGAGGCGGTGGTCGCCGACGCGGAGGCCGACCTTTACATCGACGCGCGGCGCACCCGGCCGGTGGACGTCGCGGGCGAGTTCTACCGGACGTCCGGGGTGCTCCCGCTGCCCGGCGGCTACCAGGGCCGCCGCCCGGTGCTCTTCCAGGCCGGGGCGTCGAGACAGAGCAAGGAACTGGGCGCCCGCTGGGCGGACGCGCTGTTCACCTCGCAGCGGCTTCCGGAGCTGTCGCGGGAGTTCTCGGCCGAGGTCAAGGGGCTCGCGGCGAAGAACGGGCGGGATCCCGACGATCTCCTCGTCCTNCCAGGTCTGTTCACCGTCCTCGGGGCGACCGAGGCCGCGGCCCGCGAGCGCAAGCGGGAGCTGGACGAGCTGCTCGCCGTGGGGCCGCTGGTCGAGCTCCTCACCGCACAGTTGGAGTTCGACGTCTCCGGGCTCGACCTCGACGCGCAGTTGCCCTACTCCGAGCTGGCGGCGCGCGCGGCCGCGCCGGCGGTGACCGCGCGTCGGGACCAGCTCGTCGCCGAGGCGCGGCGCCGGGGGCTCACCATCCGCCAGTTGCTGTTCCACAACCTCTCCGGCGGCCAGCGAATGATCGTGGGCACCCCGGAGCAGGTCGCCGACGACATCGTGGAATGGGTCGACACCCGGGCGTCGGACGGCTTCGTCATCAACATCGACGTCCAGCCCGCGGGCTTCGTCGAGTTCATCGACGGCGTGGTGACGGAGCTGCAGGACCGCGGCCGGTTCCGGCGCGAGTACGCCCACGACACCCTGCGGGACAACCTCGGGATCTCCGGCGCGGCGCGCGGCGCCGCCGCGACGGGGGAGTCCAGCGATCCGGTCCGCGACGGGGGGCGGCGGTAGCCATGCCCGCACGCAACGAGATCAGTCGCGGCAAGCGGCAGGTCGACGCCCTCGTGTTCCCGCGGACCGACCCCGCCGAGCGGGTCGACGTCCTCGTGGTCGGCGCCGGACCCAACGGCCTCGGCACCGCCCTCGAGCTCCACCGGCACGGGGTGGGGGCCGCGGTGGTGGATGCCGCGCCCGGGGCGACGCTGGTCCGGGCCGGCGCCGCCGGGTACACGCCCCGCGCGCTCGAGGTCATCCGCGGGTGGGGGCTGCTGCAACGGATCCAGCACGCGTGGACCTTCCCGCCGGAGTGGAACACCGGCAATCTCCTGCTCACCTCGCTCGCCGGGCACCAGCTCGCGGGGACCACCCTGCGGTCGTTCGGGCTCGGCACGACCGGCCGGTACTCCACCGAGACCATGCTGCGCCGGCCGCAGACGGTGTTGCAGCGCGTCTTCCTCGACCGGCTCGCGGAGATCGGCACCGCGGTCTCGGGCGGCTGGCGAGTCGAGGACCTGGCGAGCGACCCCGACGGCGTGACGACGACGGTGGTCGAGGTCGAGACCGGCCGGCGGCGCACGATCCGCTCCCGGTACGTCGTCGGCGCCGACGGCGGGACAAGCACGGTCCGCACGCTGGCACAGATTCCGCGCTCGGGCAGCTACGCCGAGGAGCGGTACTTCCGGTTCGTCGTGCGGACCACCTCGGACACCTCGGCCGCGCTCGGGGCGTTCCCGCCCGCCACCGCCGTGATCTACAACGACCGCTACTGCGGGTTCCTCGCGGCCCTGAACGAGACGGACTGGCGGGCGTACGCCGGGCCGTACCCGCTCGACCGTGATCCGACCACGGACGAGCTGATCAAACAGGCCCGGGCGGCGTTCGGCTTCGACGTCGACCTCGAGGTCGTGTCGCTCACCCCGTTCTTCAAAAGCACCCGCATCGCCGACACCTTCTACCGCGACCGGGTCGCGCTGGTGGGCGACGCGGCGCATGTCCGCACGCCGGGCGGCAACCTGTGCGAGGGCTTCGGCGACGTGGTGAACCTCGGCTGGAAGCTCGCGGCCGTGCTGCGCGGCCAGGCCGGCCCGCGCCTGCTCGACTCCTACGACGAGGAGCGCCGCCCGCACAACTGGCGGATCGCCGACTACGCCCTGGCGGAGGATCAGCGGCACACGGCCGCGTACGAGCATGTCCGCGCCCTCGGGGTCCCGGCCGACGCCGACACCAGCCCGGACGCGGCCCGCCGGCGCGCCGAGATCGGCGAGATCCTCGGGGCGGGCCGCAGCCTGCCGCTCGGGGTGGTCTTCGACGAGCGGTACGACGCCTCGTCGGTCATCCGGTACGAGGATGGGCAGATCGAGGCCGAGGCGCCCTGGGATGCCTTCGCGTACGCCGACGACGCGCGACCGGGCCACCGGGCGCCGAACGGCAACCTCGACCCCTTCGGGTTCACCCTCTACGACCGGATCGGCTCCCACGTCGCGCTGCTCGTCCTCGCCGACGACACCGGCACCACCGGCACCACCGGCACCGCCAGCACCGCCAGCACCGCCAGCACCGTCGGCACCGCCAGCACCGTCGGCGCCTTCGAGGCGGCGGCCGACGCCCGGGGCATCGAGCTCGAGGTCATCCACCTGCCGGATCCGGCGGCGCGCGAGCTGTACGGCGCCCCGTACGCGCTCGTCCGGCCGGACCATCACGTCGCCTGGCGCGGCGACGGCAGCGACCTCGGCGGCCTCGACGCGGGCGCGGTGCTGGATCTGGTCTACGGCCGCGGCCAGCTCTCAGCCCAGCCCCCGGCTCAGCCCCAGGCCCAAGCCCCGGCCCGCACCGCCGACTCCCGCCAACTCGTCGACTCGACCGAACGGTGAGGACCCGCTGCTCGCGGTCCGTTCCCCGGGCGCTGGTCGGCGGCCCGCACTTCACCACAATCCTGCATTGGAGGTCCTGACGGTGACCGTGGACGTGACGTCGTCTCCGCAGCGCGGCCTGTCGCTGTTCCTGACGATCCCCGCGGACGGCGAGCCCGCCCGCACGTACAACCAGTCGCTCGAGGTCATCCGCCTCGCGGAGGAACTCGGCTACGAGACGGCCTGGGCCGCGGAGGCGCACTTCACCCTCATCGGGCTCCCGTCCGCGCTCACCTTCCTCGCGGCGGCGTCGCAGACCACGACGACGATCAGGCTGGGAACCGCGGTGGTCCCGCTCACCTTCGACAACCCGATCCGGTTGGCCGAAACGGCGGCGCTGGTCGACGCGCTCAGCGGCGAGCGGCTGGAGTTCGGCGTCGGCAAGAGCAACGGCGGGGGTTTCTCCACCGTCGCCTTCGAGGCTTTCAACCTGTCCGAGGACGACCGCGAGTCGCTGTACGCCCACGCGCTCGCCGACCTGCGTCGGGCCCTCGGTGGCACGATCGCCGCCGGCGACAAGGAGGTGAGCGTGTACCCGCCGCCGGCCGGGCTGCTGCCGCGGCTGTGGCAGGCGACCGGGAACCCGCGGACGGCGGCCGAGATCGGGCGCGCCGGTGACCGGCTGCTCCTGCACCGCCTCGTCCCGTCCGGGGACGCCGGCGAGGTCCAGGCGGGTCTCATCAGCGACTACCTCGACGCCCACACCGGTGAGCGCAGCCCGCGGATCGGCATCTCCCGCGTCGTGCTCCCGGCGGCGTCCAAGCGCGACGCGATCGCTCTGCTCGACTCCGAGCTGCGCCGCAACCCCGGCCAGTACGTCACCCCGGGCGGCCCGCCGGCCACGGCCGAGGAGTTCCTGACCAGGTCGAACGTGAAGTACGGCGACCCGGACGACGTCGTCGAGCAGCTCCTGCAGGACGCCGCGTTCACGCGGTCGACCGACTACCTGTTCAGCGTCCCGCTGCCGCAGTCCTCCCCCCAGTTCCGCGACGGACTTCGGCTGATCGCGCAGGAGATCTTCCCGCGTCTCCCGGCGCACGACCGGGCCCCGACGGCGTGACCGGCAACGACGGCGTGACCGGCAACGACGGCGTGACCGGCAACGACGTCAACGTGCACGGACCATCGAAGGTGAGGAATCGACCATGACCACTGCCACCGAGACCGCGACCGCCACCGAGACCGCAACTGCAACCGAGACCGCGCGAGCCGAATGGGACGCGTGGCGGGAGGAGGCGGAGCAGCAGCGGCGCGAGCCATACGGATTCCTCGCCTACAGCGCACTGCACTTCCTCGACGGCGAGCCCGGCCGCGTCGAGGGCTTCCCGGGACGGTGGGCCACGGGCGAACAGGGGCCGATCGTCGAGCTCGACGAGGGAGAGTCCCTCACCGTCGACGGTGAAGCCGTGACCGGGCGCCATGTCTTCGGCCCCGTCCGCGAGCGGGAGTTCCGCAGGGCGGCGTCGTTCGGCGACGTCGTCGTCGAGCTGTCCCGCCGCGGCGGGCACGACCTGCTCCGCTCGCTCGATCCCCGGCACCCGCTGCGCGAGACCTACGTCCGGACGCCGGCGTTCGACTACGACCCCGCCTGGGTGATCCCGGCCGAGTTCGCGCCGTATTCCGCCCCGCGCCCGATCGAGGTCGCCGCGGCGGTCGACGGCATCGTGCACACCCACGAGGCCATCGGAGAAGCCGTCTTCGCCCTCGACGGTGCCGAGCTGCGGCTGATCCTCCTGCGCGCCGAGCATCTCGCGGGCGCCGGACTCATCCTGTTCACCGATGCGACGAGCGGCGTCACCACCTACCGCGCCAGCCGCCGGCTGATCACGCCCCTGCCCGTCCCGGGCAGCATGCAGCTCGTGCTCGACTTCAACCGCGCCGGAAACCTGCAGTGCGCCTACACCCCGTACGCCCCCTGCCCGCTCGCCCCGCCGCAGAACCGCCTCACGATCCCGATCGAGGCGGGCGAGCAGATCCCCACCTTCCGTCCCGAGCCCGCCGAGACCGGGGAGCACCCCGCGTCCTGATTACCGGCAGGTGCTCTTGTCCGGGACACGGGGGCATAGCTCCGCGATTCATCGCTGGTGAGGCCGCCGCCCGCGGCGGCGCAGGATCGCTCGATCAGATGAGTGGAGCGGTCGATCTGAGGTGCCCTTTTTCTTCCGGACAGGGTGAACATCGACCCCGCGGCGCGGAACCGCGGAACCGCGGAACCGCGGAAGACGGTCACGCCAGCGCGGCCGCCTTGTGGAGGAGGACCGCTCGTTCGCGGGCGTTGCGGCAGAGTCGGGCGGCGAGTTCCAGCTCGGATCGGGCCTCCGTCGTTCGGCCGAGCCGGCCGAGCAGCTCGCCGCGCACGCTCGGGAGCAGGTACGACCCCGCCAGCCGGTCGGTGGCGACGAGGTCGTCGACGATGGCCAGTGCCTGCCGCGGTCCCTGCGCCATCGCGACGGCGACGGCTCGGTTGAGTTCGACGACGGGGGACGGAGCGACGCGGCCGAGCGCCTCGTAGAGGAGCACGATCCGCTCCCAGTCGGTCTCCGGAACCGACGGCGCTGACGCGTGGCAGCCGGCGATCGCCGCCTGCAGCCCGTACGGTCCGAGGCCGGCGGCCCCGAGCGCCGCGGCCCGGTCGAGGGCGGCCAGGCCGCGGCGGATCGCCGAGCGGTCCCAGCGGCGCCGGTCCTGATCCGCCAGGAGCACGGCCTCGCCGTCGGGACCGGTGCGGGCGGGGAAGCGGGCGGCGGTGAGTTCGCACAGGGCGAGCAGCCCGTGCACCTCCGGTTCGGCGGGCATCAGGGCGGCCAGCGTCCGGGCCAGCCGGATGGCCTCGTAGGCGAGGTCGGGGCGCAGCAGGCTGTCCCCGGTGGTCGCCGTCGAGCCCTCCGTGAAGATCACGTAGAGCACGCTCAGGACACCACCGAGCCGGCCGCGTCGTTCCTCGGCCGGCGGCAGGGCGAACGGCACCCTGGCCGCGCTGAGGGTCTTCTTCGCCCGGGTGATCCGCGCCTGGACCGTCGCGACGGGTACCAGGAACGCCCGGGCTATCTCCTCGCTCGTCAGCCCGCCGACCGCGCGCAGCGTCAACGCCACGCGGGCCTCGGGGGAGAGCACCGGGTGGCAGGCGACGAACGTCAGCGCGAGGACGTCGTCGTCGATCCGGTCGGGATCCCACGGCAGGTCGTCCGACCGGTCCGCCGGTGGCACCGAGCCCGAGGCCGAGCCCGAGGCCGAGGCAGAGCCCGAGGCCGAGTACAGGCTCGAGCTGGTCTCGCCCTCGGCGAGCTGGCCGGCGAGCAGGGCGTGGCGCTCGTCGAGGGCCGACCGGCGGCGGAAACCGTCGATGGCGCGCCGCCGGGCGGTCGTGAGTAGCCAGCCCACCGGGTTCGCCGGCACGCCGTCGCGCGACCAGGCGACGAGCGCCTGGGCCACCGCCTCCTGCGCGACATCCTCGGCGAGGTCGACGTCCCCGGTGTAGCGGGCCAGCGCGCCGACGATCCGGGCGGAGGACATCCGCCAGACGGCCTCGACGGCCCGCCGGGCCGACTCGTCACGCGGCGGACCATCGACGGCCGCGGGCATCAGAGCTGGCCGGTCCGCTCGCGCCACGCCCGCTCCCTGATGACCCACTCGTTGTCCTGCGGGAACTCGTCGATGGTCGGCACCCGGCGGATCTCGCACTTTGCGCCGGCACTCGCCGGCAGGCGCCGGGCCCACTGCACCGCCTCCTCCTTCGACGCGACGTCGATCAGGTAGAAGCCGCCGAACAGCTCCTTCGTCTCGCCGTAGGGGCCGTCGGTGACCACCGGAGTCTCGCCGCCGAAGTCGACCACCACGCCCTGGGCCGGATCGTCGAGGCCCTCGGCGGCGACGAGTACGCCGGCCCGGATCAGCTCCTCGTTGAAACGGCCCACCGTCTCGAGCATCTCCTCGAAGGGTGTCGACATCATCTTCGCCAGGGACTCGTCCGTGGCCCGCATGATCAGCATGTACTTCGCCATCGTTGACCTCCTCGAGCACGGGTCGCCTACCGACCCTCTCACCACCAGGTCGAACGGCACAGCCGCCGATCGACACGGCACCCGGACGAAAATTCGACGCCTGCTCTGTGGCCGGCATCGAGTCGGGGGCCGGCATCGAGTCGGGGGTCGGCATCGAGTCGGGGGTCGGCGTCGAGTCGGGTCGGCATGACTGCTCGATCGGTCGCGGGGCCGCCGGCCGGGTCCGCGGTTCCGCGGAACCGCGGCGAGGCTCAGGTCAGGTCGGGTTGAGCCGGCCATCCACAGATCGGGGGCGGCGAAATCGGCGTTACGCTGGGTGAACGGATGTGGTCTGTCCGGCCCTCCGAAGGAGGCCCGCCAGCACGTCGGGGATGATCAGCCTTGTCTGGATGCATCAGCGGATCACGGCGGGGGAGTACGAGTCGTGGTCCGAGGAGCAGTGCGCGGGCATCGAGATCGTGGACGGGCATGGTCGTCGTGAGCCCCGGCGCGTCCAAGCGGCACAACCGCCTGGTCAAGATCCTCGCGGTGGCATTGGAGGCCGCCGCCGGTGCCGCCGTCGCCGTCGCGGATGTCGATGCCGCCGTCGGTGTGCTCGGCGAACTGCGCGAGGAACGCGATGCTGTCCTGGGCGATCCGGGCCAGGAATGGCTGGGTGTAGTAGGTCCGGCAGATGCCGCTGGACCGGCCGGTCGGACGTCCCTTCCAGCAGCCCCGACCTCCCGGTTGGGGTGAACGGGTGAACGGCGGAATCTCTCCATCCCTCGACCTTGGCGGCACGCGGGGCACCCACGAGATTGTCGCGAGCGTACGCGCGCGGTTGCGGTGGGGCAGGAAGATATGGGTCATGCACGGTGACGCGGATGTGGTTGGGCTGGAGCGGGTCGTCAAGTCCTATGGCGGTGGTCTGGCCGCGGTGACGGCGCTGGAGAACATCACGCTGCCGTTCCGGTTGTCCGGAACCCGCGCCGACCGCGCCTGGGTGCGCGAGGCGGTGGCGCGCACCGGCCTGCAGGAGCGGGTCCGACACCGCCCGGCGGCGCTGTCCGGCGGGCAGCAGCAGCGGGTGGCCATCGCCCGGGCGCTGGTCACCTGTCCGGAGATCGTGTTCGCCGACGAGGTCGTGTTCCTCTCCGACGGCCGCATCGTGGACACCGTGCCCCACCCGTCGGCGGAGGCGGTGGCCCGGCGCCTGCTCGGGCTCGGGGGGTGACGGTGCTCTGGTTGGCGCTGCGGACCCTGCGGACGCGCAGGTCCGTCTTCCTCGGCTCGGTCGTCGCCCTGGTGTGTACCTGTGCGCTGATCACCGCGTGCGGGCTATTGTTCCAGTCCGCGCTCACCTCCCATCCGCCGACCGAGCGCTACCGGGACGTTCCCCTAGTGGTCGCGGGCAGGCAGTCACTGGCCTTCACCTACGGCTCGGGGGACGGGAAGAACACCGAGCACGTGGCCCTGCCGGAGCGGGTGCGCCCCGCGGCGGACCTCGCCGACCGGCTGCGTGCCGTCCCCGGCGTGGCCGGGGTGGTCCCGGACGTCTCGCTGCCCGTCGGACTGGCCATAGCCGGAACCGAGATCATCACCCCCGACACCGTGCAGCTCCACGGCTGGGGCAGCGCCCGGCTCACCCCCTACCGGTTGACGAAGGGACGCGCACCGGCCGGCCCCGGGGAGGTGGTGGTCGACACAGACCTCGCCCGCGGCGCGCATCTCGCCCCCGGAAGCCGGGTGACCGTGGCCGCCACCGACCGGGTAGCAGGCGGTTACACCGTCGTCGGTGTCGCCGCCCCCCACAGCGCCGATCCGAGGCCCGCCGTCTTCGTCTCCGACGCCGAGGCGAGCCGCCTCACCGCGGGCCTGGTGGACGTCTTCGGTGTCTATCCCGCCCCCGATGCCGACTCCACCGCCGTGGCCAAGGCGGTCCGCCGGGCCGTGCGGGGCCTGCCGCTGTCGGTGCGCACCGGCGACGGCCGGGGCACCGCCGAGTTCCTCGACGTGGACAGCGCCCTGGAGAACGTCGTCGCGCTCAGCGCGACCTTCGGCGGCATCTCGATGGCGGTCGCGCTGTTCGTCCTCGCCGGCACCCTGGCGTTGTCGGTGCAGCAGCGCCGGCGCGAACTGGCCCTGCTGCGCGCGGTCGGTGCCACCGGACGCCAGATCCGCCGCCTGGTCGGCGGGGAGACCCTGGCGCTCAGCCTGCTCGCCTGCCTGCCTGGCCTGGTGGGCGGCGCCGCGCTGGCCTGGGTTCTTCGCGCCGTCCTGGTCGACCACGGGGTGGCGCCCGCAGCGATGCGCCTGGACGTGGGATGGATCCCGCTGCTCGTCGCTGCGGGCGCCACCGTGCTCACCGCGCAGCTCGCCGTCCTGGTAAGCGGGCTGCGCGCGGGTCGCCTGCGCCCGGCGCAGGCCCTGTCCGATGCCTCCGCGCCGCCTGCCCGCCTCGGCTTCGGCCGGTTCCTGCTCGGGCTGCTGTGCGCGGCCGGCGGGATCGCCGTGGTCGCCACGACCCGCTTCCTCACCGGCGGCGTGCTCACCGCCATCGCCGCCGGAGCCGTCCTGCTCCACCTGTTCGCCGCCGGCCTGCTCGGACCGCTGGTGGCCCGCCTGACCCTCGCCCTGCTCGGCCCCTTCATCCGCGGCCTGTCCCGCACCTCCGGCTTCCTCGCCGTGGCCAACAGCAGGGCCCACACCCGCCGGGTCACCGCGGTGTTCACCCCTCTCGTGCTGTGCACCGCGCTGGGCGGAACACTGCTGTTTCTCCAGACCAGCCGCTCCCACGCCAGCGAGGTGCAGGGCCGCGACCGCGTCCTGGCCGACCAGGCGTTGACCACCCGGCAGGGACTGCCGGCCGGCTTCGTCGACACCGTCCGCGCCACCCCCGGCGTCACCGCGGCGGCCGGCCTCACCCCCACCACCGTCGTCACCGGCGGATCGGATGGCTACGCCGCCCAGGCCGTCACCTTCGGCGGCGCGCCTGGCACCCCCGGTGGCACCTCCGGCCTGCTCGACCTCGACGTCACCGCCGGCTCACTGGCCGACCTGCGCGGCGACACCGTCGCCCTGAGCGCCGATCAGGCCCACGGCAAACACGTGGGCCGTACGGTCCGGCTGTGGCTCGGCGACGGCACCCGACGCGACCTGCGACTGGTCGCCGTCTACCGGCGCAACATCGGGTTCGGCGACTACCTCCTGCCGTACGCGGTCGTCGCCACCCACACCACCAGCCCCCTGATCCAGACCGTCCTGGTCGACACCGCACCCGGAGCCCACCTCGACTGGCAGACACTGACCACCGCCTACCCCGGGTTGCACGTCCATGACCATGCCGCCCTCACCGACGCCGAACAGCGGCAGGAAGACCTCAACGCCTGGACCAACTACCTCCTGGTCGCCCTGCTCCTCGCGTTCGCCGCGATCGCCGTCGTCAACACCCTGGTCACGGCCACCCTCGAACGCGGCCGGGAGTTCGCCACTCTGCGACTGACCGGCGCCACCCGCCGCCAGGTGCTACGCATGGTGCGCTGGGAGGCCGTCCTCATCACCGCCATCGCCCTCGTCGTCGGCGCCGCCATCACCGCCGTCACGCTGGTGNCCTTCAGCCGGGGCATCAGCGGGACCGGCACACCGTATGTGCCACCGCAGTGGGCCGCCGCTCTGCTGGGCTCGGGCCTGCTCCTGGCCATGGCCGGCAGCCTGCTTCCCGCCCGTGCCGTCCTGCGCACCCCACCGGTCCAGACCGCGGGAACGGGACGGTGATGGCCGCCTGCCGGGCAAGCAGGCGCACCTGTGGCCCCGAGGATGGGTAGGCGGTTGCGGCGGTGGCTGCGCCGCCCCGCCGTCGCCGCCGCCTCCGACGGGTGGGGCGAGCGGGATCATCTGCCGGCACCCGCGACGACCGAGCGGGTCCTTGCCGCGGCCGGGGGAGCCGATCCGAACGTCGGTCCGGCGGAGTTCGCGACCGCGCTGCTGATCGTGGCCCGCGACGGCGACCCGGCCCTGCGGGCGGCGGTCGTGACCGCGCTCGGCACGGCCGGGGCACCGTGGTGGTTGGCGGTGGACCAGGCGTTGCGGCAGCGGTGGTGGTGGGCGCCGGCCTGGTCGCGGCGCCTCGCGGCGGACCTGGCCGACGGCGAGGTGGACGAGCTGCGGCTGGTCGTGGCCGGCTGCCACCATGACGGGCGGATCCGCGAGGCGGCGGTCGTCCGCCTGGCCGACTGCGAACACCCGGCGGCGGTCGCGGTGCTCGCGCTTCGTGCCTGCGACTGGGTGGCCGAGGTGCGGAGCCGGGCGCGGTCGGTTGTCGAGGGTTGGCCGTCGCCGCCGGGCGGGCCGGCGCTGAGCACGCTGGCGGAGCTGGCGTTCGCGCTGCGCGGACGGCGTGCGGGCGGCTGGTTGGCGCAGCGGGTCGACCAGGTGCTGCGGGACCTGCCGGCGCAGCGGCTGGACCCGCTGCTGTCGGCCCGGGACCGCGGAACGCGGCGGGCCGCCTACTGCGCCGCGATCGCCGCCGGCCAGTTGAGCCTCGACCGGCTGACGACGGCGGCGATCAGGGAGGGTGACCTGCCGATCCGAACGATGTGCGCCCGGGCCGCGGTCCGGGCCGCGGCCGGTCCGGCGCACCTGCACGCGATGCTGGCCAGCCGCACCGCGCTGGTCCGGGCCGAGGCGCTGCAGGCGCTGATCGTGACCGGTGACCTCGACGTGGCCGAGGCGGCGTTGGCCGATCGGCATCCGCTGGTGCGGGGCATCGCGCAGGCGGCTGTGCGCCGCACGGGCGGGGATCCGGCCGAGCACTACCGCCGGCTCGCCGCGCGGCAGGCACCGGAGCTCGGGGTGATCGCGGGGCTCGAGGTCACCGGGGAGCTCGGGGTCGTCGCGGGGCTCGGGGAGACCGGCGTGGCTGACGACGCCGACGTCGTCGCACGATGGCTGGCGCATCCGCGGGCCCGCGTCCGGGCGGAGGCGATCCGCGCGCTGCGGCGCCTCGGGGTCACTCGGCCAGCCGAGCTGGTGCCGATGCTGCGGGACGAGTCGCCCGCGGTCGCCCGCCAGGCGGTGGCGTCTCTGCGGGGTCAGATCGGCGCCGTCGCACCGGCCGTCCTGGAAGGGCTGCTCGACGCGGACAACCCGCCGTCCCTGCGGCTCGCCGGTTACCGGCTGCTGATCGCCGGGGATGCCTGGCAGCGGCTGGCCACCAACCTGAGACTGCTCGGCGACGCCGACGAACGGCTGCGTGCCAGCGCGCGGGCCGACGTGACCGCGTGGCTGGTCAGGGAGGCGGCCGCGACGTTCCACGAGCCGAGCCGCGAGCGCGCCGCCGAGCTCGCCGGCCTGATCGAAGCTGCCCGCCCGATCCTCGGCGATCATCGAGCCCAGGTGCTGCGGTTCCACGCCGGTCTGGACGTCCTATCTACTCGGGGTCGCAGATGATCGACGTTGAGTAGCCTCGGACCAGAACCCCTCGCCGCAATCCGCCCCGCCCCGGATCGGACTTACTCGTCCAGGAAGCGCCGGGGTACAGGAGGCGCCGGGGGAATGGGAAGAGCGGACCGCACGGCGTGCCTCCGAGCTCCGTCAGAGCACGGAGTCCGGTGGGAACTCGACCGGGTAGGGCTCGGTGAAGTCGGCCGAACGGCTCACGTCGTGCCAGGCGAGGTCCGCCGCCAGGAGGCGGCGGTCCAGGGCGATCGACCCCTCGGCGGCGTTCACGCCCAGCGGCAGGTGCTCCGGGATGTCGCGGCGCCGGGCCAGGGCGACGAGGATCTCCGCCGCCCGCGCCGGGTCGCCCGCGGGGCCGGACTCGCTCTGGCGCACCCGCCTCAACCGCGCGGGGAACCTGCAGTGCGCCTACACCCCGTACGCTCCCTGCCCGCTTGCCCCGCCGCAGAACCGCCTCCCGATCCCGATCGAAGCGGGCGAGCAGATCCCCTCCTTCCGGCCCGAGCCCGCCGAGATCGAGGAACGCTCCGCGTCCTGATGACCGGCAGATGCTCGTGTACGGGACGCCCGGGGGCCTAGCGCAGCCGCTCACCTGCGCCTTTTCCGGTGTTCGGTGACGGCCTGTGATGTCCGACGGTGCCGTCTCGCCGCCGGACGGTTCGCCGGAACCGCCCCGCGAGAGGTGTGCGTGGGAACGGAGCCACGTGGTTGTTCTGTACGGACAAATCGGACGCCGAACCGTACAGAAGAACCACGGTGGCGGCTCTCCCACGCATCTGCCCCGAACCGCGGGCCGTCGTCCGTGCAGCGCCCGGCTCTAGCCACATCGCGACGTCACGCAGCGTGAAAGCAGGACAGGAAGCGGACTCCCGAGGCGCTGCATGAGCGCCGCCATTCACCGCCCACCGAGCGCTACCGGGACGTCCCCTTGGTGGTCGCGCGCCGGCAGTACCTGGCCTTCGCCTACGGCTCGGGGGATGGGAGAAACACCGAGCACATGGCCCTGCCGGAGCGGGTACGCCCCGCGGCGGACCTCGCCGCCCGGCTACGTGCCCTCCCCGGCGTGGTCGGCGTGGTCGCGGACGTCTCGCTGCGGAGGCCGTCACCGTCCTCATCACCGCCATCGCCCTCGCCGTCGGCGCCGCCATCACCGCCGTCACGCTGGTGCCCTTCAGCCGGGGCATCAGCGGGACCAGCACGCCGTACGTGCCACCGCAGTGGGCCGCCGCTCTGCTGGGCTCGGGCCTGCTCCTGGCCATGGCCGGCAGCCTGCTCCCCGCCCGCGCCGTCCTGCGCACCCCACCGGTCCAGACCGCGGGAACGGGACGGTGACGGCCGCCTGCCGTGGAAGGAGGCGCACCGGTGGGCGCGAGGATGGGTAAGCGGCTGCGGCGTCAGATCCCGCGGCGCGGCGAGGCCGGCTGGTTCGCGTGGACGAGCGGGCCGGCGCCGAGCAGGTGCAGGGTCCGCGCGCGTTCCTCGGCCGTGCCGACCAGGCTCACCAGCACATCGGTGGCGCCGAGCGCGGCATAGGCGGCCAGCCGGTCGACGACCGCACTCTCGTCGCCTACGACGGCGATCGCGCCCGGCTCGGTGAAACCGTCGCGGTCGAGGGCCGTGCGGTAGGACGGCAGTGCCGCGTAGTCGGCGTACTCGGCGTTGAGCTCGGTGCGAATCCGGTCCGGTGCGGACGTCACCGCCACCGGCAGCCCGACGACGACGCGCGGCGCCGGCCGGCCGGCGTCCCGGGCGCCCGCGCCGATCAGCGGGACCACGTGGTCACCGATGGTGCGGGGTCCGGCCAGGAAGGTAATCGTGCCGTCGGTGCGTTCCCCGGCCAGCCGCAGCATCGTGGGGCCGAGAGCGCCGAGCAGCACCGGGACGCGGACCCTCGCGCCGGGCACGGCGCTGCCGGCGGGGTCGGATCCGATTCCCGTGGCGCCGGGAACACGGCGTCCGTCGAGGATCGGCAGCAGGGTGTCGAGGTGGGTGCGCAGCGCGGCGACCGGCCGGTGGAATGGCTGCCCGTAGATCTCCAACAGCCCGGGGTGGCTGACGCCGAGCCCCAGGGTGAACCGGCCGTGCGCCGCAGCCTGCGCCGTCAACGCCTGCCCGGCCAGCACCCGGGGATGGCGCGGCTGGACGACGACGACGGAGGTGCCCAGCTCGATGCCCGGCACCTCGCGGGCCACCGCGGTCAGTACACCGATGGCGTCGTAGCCGTAGCCCTGCGGCAGCCAGGCGGTGGACACCCCGGCGGCGGCCACCGTCCGGGCGATCGCCACAAGGTCGTCGATGAGGTTGCCGGAACCGGGAGTGCCGAGGCCGGCAGCAAGGTTGACGCCGATACGAATCACGTCCACCAGCGTGGTCGAAGGTTGGAACGCAGACCAGGAGCCTGCTGATGGTGCCAGTGGAAGTGACACCCTGGACGGCCACGACGGCCACGACGGCCACGACGGCCACGACGGCCACGACGGCCACAGCAGACACGGCGGCTGCTCGGCGACGTGAGCTCGGGGCCTGCCTGCGGGCGTACCGCAGGCTGGTCGAACCGGCCAGCGTCGGACTCCCCGCCGGTGGGCGTCGCCGCGTCCAGGGGCTGCGCCGCGAGGAACTCGCGTCCCTGGCCGGCGTCAGCCTGACCTGGTACACCGGGCTGGAGCAGGGCCGGGCGACGGCCTCGGCGCAGGTCCTCGACGCCGTCGGCCGGGTGCTGCGCCTCGACGAGGTGGGCCGGCGGCACCTTCGCCGGCTGGTGGCGCCCGAGCCGCCGGCGATCGCCCCGCCCGGCGAGCATCTGCGTGGGCTCGCCGGCCTGCTGGACGGCTGGCCGGCGAGCCCGGCGGCTCTGCTCGACCACCATCTCGACATCGTCGCCACCAACGCGGCCTGGGCGCGGGTCTGGGGCGATCCTGCCGGGTACGAGCCGGCACGCCGGCACGTGCTCTCGCTGCTCGCCGCCGCGTCGGCGCCCGCCGAGCTGCTGCTGCCGGTGGCACGGCAGTTCCGCATGGCCGCCGACCTGCATGCCGGTGACCCGCGGATCGCCGAGATCGGCGCGCTGCTGCGTGCGGACCATCCGGCCCTGGGCCTGGTGTGGGACTGCCGGGGAATCGGCGCGTTCGGCCATCCGATGTTCGACCTGGCCGGCGAACCGGCGGCGGCACATCTGCTGCATCCCACCGGCCATCCCGAGATCGCCGTCATCGTCGCCGCGCACCCGCGCCGGACGACCTGACCCGACACGCGTCTTCCTCCCACCTTGCTCAACGAACCTGCCTCAACCCGCGGAGTCCGCCGGGAACTCGACCGGGTAGGGCTCGGTGAAGTCGGCCGCGGGGCCGGACCCGCGCCGGCGCACCCGCGCCTTCATGGCGCCCACGGTGCTCGCGTACTCGGCGTGCGGGCTACGGACCGTCGTCGTGAAACCTGTCCAGTTCGGCGTTCCAGTCGACGTGGTCGCCTTCCGCGCCGGAGGGAACCGCCGCCAACGTGTCGTTGATGAACGCGGCGACCTGTTCGTGGCGGAGCTGGACCTCGGTGTGCCGGGACGCCGACTTCAGCGACAGGACCAGCAGGCGGGTCCCGTCGTGGAACGCCGGGCGCACCTCCACGGCGCCGACACCGGTCGGCCGCCGGGCGCCGTCGATCAGGAGCTGACGAGCGAAGGTCCAGGTGACTGTCTGCACGGTACTCGTCCGTAGCCGCAGGCTGACGGCGAACGGATCGGCCCGATCGAAGCGGAGCGCCGCGGGCAGCGGCGCGCGGGTGCCGTCCGGCTGGACGAGGAAGGCCGACAGCTTCGACTCGAAGGGATTCGCGTCCGGCGGACGGCGCTGTGACATGCCACCCTCCCGCTTCCACCTGTGTCGACCGCCGAACAACGCGGCGGTCCGCCGACCCGGCCCGACATCCCCGTCCATCGTCACACGCCGGCGCAACCTGCGTGCGCCCGCCTCTCGGGCGGGGCGACGAACGGTGTGACGGACGCGACTCGCCGCCCCCAGGCCTGCGCCGGAGGACCATCTCGACCGGGGGCGCACCGATTCTCGGCTGGCGTCGGCGTGGCTCGCAACGGCCATCCGCCCGATCTTGCTATTCGCCATACTTCGTACGCTGTTCATCGCATTAGTCCGAACTAGCCCTTTTGTGGGGCCTAATTACCATTTCGCACTAGCGTCGGGGCCATGAGAGCACGGAGTTGGAGACGGCGGATCACGCTGCCCGCGGTGGTCGCGGTGAGTGCGCTGATCGGCCTGGTCATAGTGGGTTCCCCGGCGCAGGCGGCGTCGTGTACGGCGCTCGGGGCCACCAGCGACGACGGATCGTCCGTCACCTGTGTCACCTATCCGACGTCGGACGATGCGCGCCTGATCGACCTCACCGTTCATTCGGCGGCCATGAACGCGAACGAGATCGTGCGAATCCTGCTGCCGACCGGCTATGACCCGCAGGCCGATCGGACCTGGNCGACGCTGTATCTGCTGCACGGCGCGGGCAGCGGGACGTCCGGCCACGTCGACTGGACCACCAATACCGACGTCGAAAGCCAGACCGCCGGACACGGCGTGATAGTCGTCATGCCCGACGGCGGGAACGTCGGTTACTACAGCGACTGGATCGCCGATCCGCAGAAGTGGGAGACCTTCCACCTGGTCGAGCTGCGGCAGTTGCTCGAACGCAACTACCATGCCGGTCCCGACCGGGCGATCGCCGGCCTGTCGATGGGTGGGTTCGGCGCGGTGTCCTACGCGGCCCGGCATCCCGACGACTTCAAGGCGGTGGCGTCCTACAGCGGCGCCCTGCACCCCTACGCCGACTACCCGACCATCAGGACGCAGGTGTGGTCGGCCGGCAAGGACGTCCGGACGCTGTGGGGCGACCCGACGACCACGTCCGGGGCGGCGACCTGGCAGCAGCACGACCCGTACTACCTGGCCGACAAGCTGACCGGCATCCCGATCTACGTCTCGTCCGGTGACGGCACCAGGGGTCCGAACGATCCCGACCCCGGCTCCACCAACACCGAGGCGATCGTCAACTCCGAGAGCCAGGCCTTCACTCAGAAGCTCAACGACGCCTACGTCGCCGCGCACCCCGGAGCCACCGGCGATCCGCTGCTCACCACCCACTTCTACAGCCCCGGCGTCCACATCTGGAGCTACTGGACCCAGGAACTGCACGCCTCACTTCCCCTGCTGTTCTCCGCGATCGGCGCGTAGCGGCGGCCGAGCGGTGGCTCCCGTCGGGGAGCCGCGCTCATGTGGCTCCGCCGCCGGTCGCGGGTTGCGGTGCAGGTCTGCCGTCAGCCCGGCCGGTGGCGGAGCCGGGCGCGCGCCGCGAACCCGGCCACGAACGCGGCGAACGCCACGAATCCCACCGCGGCGGCCCGCCCGGTCGCGTGCGGGTGTCCGGGCAGGGCGGCGGGGATGCTCGGCTCCACCCGGCGGCTGCCCACGGTCAGACCCCCGAGGCGGGAGTCGACGTCGGCCCCGATGGTGACGAGGGGACCGGCCGGTCCGTGGATCTCGACCGTCATGCCCTCGGCGGCGAGGACGTCGGCGACGTGGCGCAGGCCGGCGCGTCCGGCGGGAACCGTGGCCGGCAACACGCCAGCCGGGAGGGCGGCGAGGAGGTCCCCCGCGACCGACCACAGCTGCCCCGGCTGACCGGTGGTGATCCGGATACGGTCGCCGGACGCTTCGAAGCGTCCGCCGACCGGCCCGGAGCCGTCCTCGACGCTGAAGGCGACGTCACCGGAGAATCGGGCTGTCACTAGCGCGCGGCGCCGTTGGTGAAGGCGCCGGGCGAGTCGTTGTCCGAGGTGGCGATCCGCAGTGTGCCGTGCAGACGCCAGGTCGCGCGCGCGGCGTCGGGCCCGGTGTCCCGCGGAACCTCGACGAGCATGTCGACAAACTGGTAGTTGATCGCGGCGCCCTTGCCGGTCAGGAAGGACCACAGGTCCTTGCCCAGGTCCGTCCAGTCGACGACTGCGCGGTCCTTACTGGTCTGCGTCATGATTGTGCTCCCCTGGTTGTCGACCAGGCGCGGAATTCGCGAAGCTCGCGCCCACCTCGAAAGTACGACGGCCGACCCCGAACCGCACCTTGAAGNGGCTGGTCGAGGCGCTGTTCCCCCATCGTCGCGACGGAAACCGGTATTCAGCCGGAGAACAGTGAGGACAGGGGAACGACAAAGCGGGTCGACCACGCGAATTGGGTCGGTAGAACCGGCGATGGGATCACGCGGAGTCGGGCGGGGATGCGGCCACCGCCGTCCATCCATGCTCCAACAACGCGAAGATCCGCTCCAGGGCGGCGTTACCGGGGTTCCCGTCGGCCGCCGGTTCCGCCTCGGGGCCGATGCCGATGCGCGCGGCGGCGAGATGGGCGGCCGCCAGGGCGAAGTGGGCGAGGGCCAGGCATGCCGGGTCATCCGCGGGCAGTCCGCTGGACTCGGCGATCGCCGCNGCCAGCGCGGTCTCGTGGCGCAGCCACATCCGGCGGGAGTGCTCGCGCAGCTCGGGCGTGCCGTCGACCAGGGCGTGGAAGTCGCGCAGGCGCGGGTCGGCGCGGCGCTCGGCCGACCGGGCGCTGGTCAGGTGGTTGCGCAGGGCCTGGGGGATCGACTGGCCGGCCGGGCGGTCGCGGACGGCGGCGACGAGGGCGGCCTCGCGGTCGGCGTCCTCGTCGAACAGCAGCGCCACCTTGCCCTCGGGGAAGTGCTTGAACAGCGTCGTCACCGACACGTCCGCCGCCTCGGCGATCTCGCGGACCCCGACCGCGTCGAATCCACGCTCCAGGAACAGCGCCAGCGCCGCGTCGGCCAGCGCCTGACGGGTGGCCGCCTTCTTGCGCTCCCGGCGTCCCACCGACGGGGTCGTCTGCTCCACGCCGCCACAGTACCGCATGGTTGAGCTGCTCAAAAAATGTATCCGTTGCACTTTTGAAGTCGTTCTGATTTTCTGGGCGTGTCCGGAGACGGCGGACCGGCGGAGGCGGAGCCATAGCGCTGCCGTCCCCGCCCTCGCTCGCCGCCCATCGACATGACAGGAGCACGATCATGGAAGTGTCTGTCCACCCCACCAAGATCGCCGTCGTCGGCGCCGGCCCCGGCGGCCTGACCTGCGCCCGGGTCCTGCAGCGCCACGGCATCGACGTCACCGTCTACGACCTCGACGCCTCGGTCGACGCTCGTCCACAGGGCGGCAGCCTCGACATGCACGCCGACTCCGGCCAGGTCGCGCTCGCCGCAGCCGGCCTGCTCGACGCCTTCCATGCGCTGGCCCGGCCGGAGGGGCAGCAGATGCGCGTGCTCGGCCGCGACGCCGGAGTGCTGCTCGATCTTGTCCCCGATCGGGAGGACGACGGTGCCCCGGAGATCGATCGCGGGCAGCTCCGCGCTCTCCTGCTGGACTCACTGGCTCCCGGCACGGTCCGGTGGGGTCACTCGGTGACCCGTCTCGAGCCACTCGGCGGCGGCGCCCACCGGGTCCACTTCGCCCACGGCACGTGCGCCGAGCATGTCCTGGTCATCGGCGCGGACGGGGCCTGGTCCCGGGTCCGGGCGCTGCTCGGTGGCGCCGTCCCGGGCTACTCAGGCGTGACGTTCGTCGAGGCCCACTTCGACGACGCCGACCGGCGCCACCCGCGGGCCGCGGCCCTCACCGGCCAGGGACTGATGATGGCGCTGCACGACAACCGCGGGCTCATCACCCAGCGCAACAGCGGCGGCCACATCCGCGTCTACATCGCCCTGCGCACCGAGCTCGACTGGCACGAGGCGGCCGGCGTCGACCTCGCCGACACCGGGCGCGTCCGCGAGGTGCTGCTGGCGGAATTCACCGGCTGGAGCCCGTCCCTGCTCACGCTCATCACCGCCAACGACGGCCCGTACCTCAACCGGCCGATCCACGCCCTGCCCGTCCCGCACACCTGGCCGCACACCCGCGGACTGACCCTGCTCGGCGACGCGGCGCACCTCATGTCGCCGTTCTCCGGGATGGGCGCCAACCTCGCGATGCTCGACGGCGCCGACCTCGCCCGGGCCATCGCCGCCCGGGCCGGCGCCCCGAACCCGGACGGCCCAAGCGCCGGTGCCCCAAGCGCCGGTGCCTCGAGGGCCGGTGTACTCGGCATCGGTGCACTGGGCGCCGACCGCTTGGGCGCCGACCGCTTGGACGCGGCCGTTCGCGCCTACGAGAGCCTGATGCTGCCACGATCCGTGGAGGCGGCCGCCGGCGCCGCCGAGGCGATCGCCGCGGCCATCGCGCCCGATGCCCCGGCGGGGCTCCTCACCCACCTGGCGTCCCGGGAGTAACGGGCGCTGCCCGCCTGCCGGCCGGGTGGCGGGCGGGCCGGGGCGGGTGGCGTGCGCGGGTGGGGCGTTCTGGGAGAAGCTGGGACCAGCGCGTCCCGATCGGCGGATGCCGCGACTGTGAGGGGCGGTCACCATGATCCGGCTCAGCGTGCTGTACCCGAGGACCGAGGGTGCGACGTTCGACCACGACTACTATCGGGACTCCCACATCCCGATGGTCAGCGGGATGTGGGGCGTCTCGGAGGTCGAGATCGACCGCGGGCTGGACGGCCCGTATGTCGCCGTCGCGCACTTCCGGTTCGCCTCGATCGAGGCGATGAAGGCGGCGATGTCCCGCGGCGACGGCAGGGCGATCGGCGCCGACGTCGCGAACTACACCACGATCACCCCGGTGATGCAGACCAGCGAGGTGACGGGCTGAGCATGGCGACGCCCGGCACCGACCCCGAGCGCGCCCAGGTCCTCGCCGACGTCTTCGCCGCCGCCTTCGGCGAGCTGATGGCGGCGGAGCCCGGGGCGTTCCGGCGGAAGTTCCGCAAGATGGCGGCGACGCCGTTCGCCTTCTACCGGGGCTCGGCGGCGCTGTTCTACGCCGACGTCCACGCCCTCGACGACCCCTTCCTGGACGAGCGGACCAGCCGGATCTGGATCCACGGCGACCTGCACGCGGAGAACTTCGGCACGTACATGAGCAGCAACGGCGTGCTCGTGTTCAACGTCAACGACTTCGACGAGGCCTACGTCGGACCGTTCACCTGGGACCTGCGGCGCCTCGTCGCGAGCCTGGCCCTGCTCGGGCGCGCCAAGGCGCTCAGCGACGCGGTGATCACCCGGCTCGTCGAGGCGTGCGTGGGCGCCTACGCCGACCGGATCCGCGAGCTTGCCGAGGGCGGCGACGCGTCGTCGTCGGACCTGTTGACGCTCGCGACCACCTCGGGGGTGGTCCACGCGTTCCTCCAGCAGGCACGGCGCTCCACCAGGGTGGGACTGCTCGACGAGCTCACCGTGGTCGAGGGCCACGACCGTCGGTTCGCCCGGGACGACGGCATCAGCCCGGTGGACGAGGCCACCCGGGCGGGCGTCCTCGCCGCGTTCGAGCGCTACGTGGACACGGTGCCGCCGGACCGGCGCACCCGCCCGGTGTCGCTGACGGTCAAGGACGTCGTGCTCCGCCGCGGGGTGGGCATCGGCAGCGCCGGCCTGCCGTCGTACAGCCTGCTCGTCGAGGGGCAGACGCAGGCACTGGACAACGACGTCGTCCTGTACATGAAGCAGGGGCAGGTGCCGGCGGTCAGCCGGTTCGTGTCCGACGGACGGATCCGCGACTACTTCGAACACCAGGGGCACCGCACGGCGCTGTCGCAGCGCGCGTTGCAGGCGCACAGCGACTCCTGGCTCGGCCACACGGAGCTCGACGGCGTCGGCCAGCTCGTCGCCGAGGTGTCGCCGTACGCGCAGGATCTGGACTGGTCGGAGGTGAACGAACCCGAGCAGATGCTCGCCCTGGTCGCCGACCTCGGCCGTTCCACCGCCCGGATGCACGCCGTCGCGGACGACGAGAGCGAGCACGACCTGGTGAGCTTCTCCACCGAGGACGCGATCCACGGTGCGATCTCGCGCGACGCCAAGGTGTTCGTCGCCTCGCTGGTCGACTTCGCCCACGACTACGGCGCCCAGGTCCACCGTGACCACCAGCTCTTCGTCGACATGTTCCGCAACGGCCAGCTCATCGACGTGGGCTGAGCGGGACATGGCAGCCGTCTCCTCTGACGGGGCCGCCGCTTACGCGGGGGTGGCGCGCACGTACACATTGTCGGAATAGGAGTGGGCCCGGAGGTCGAACGGTCCACCACAGGTGATCATGACTAGCTGCCGTGGGCCCTGCGTTCCGGCGAAGGCCGCCGGATCGACGCCGCCGGCCTTGGCACGGGCGGAGACCCGCCTGACCCGCCACGCGGTCTGCTCCCCGCGTGCGTCACTGGTGTAGACGAGGTCTCCGGCGTGCAGGTGGGCCAGCCGTCCAAACGCGAAGGGCGGCATTCCCCGCCAGTTCACGTGCCCGACGAGGGTCACCTCCCCGGAGCCGGCGTCCAGCGCGGCCGAACCGGACCACAGCCCGACCTCGGACGGCGCCTGCGGCGGAGTGAGGACGCCCTGGTCCTCGGTCGCCCGGCCGATCCTGGCGGTGACGCCGAGCGCCGATATCCGGAGGCTGGATGCCGGCAGATCGGACTGGTGCCGCGGGATCTGGACCGTGCGCGCCCCGCCGGATCCGGGCGATGGCCCGGGCCGGTGCGGCCCGCCGGTCTCAGGCAGCGGGGCGGCCACCGGGGCAGGTCTGGCCGGCCATCCCAGGACGATCAGCGCGATCCCGGCCAGCATGATCCCGGCGAGGGTCAGGGCACCGAGGACGGGCAGCGAGGCGGCCGGGCGCCTCAACGCCGGCGTCTGGTCCGCCGGGCCCCGAGCGCCCCGAGCGCGGCGAGCGCGCAGCCGGCGGTGACCGTGCCGAGTACGACCAGCTCAAGACCGCTGCGCCTGGGCTCGTCGGGCTGCCCTCCCGCCACGGCCACCGGCGGATGAGCAGCCTGCTGGCTCCCCGGCGCCGGCGACACACCACCGTGGCGCTGCGAGGAACCGGGCTCGGTCCGGCCCGGGCCGCCGCCGGACCCGTTACCCGGGCCAGGGCCGGAGCCGTCACCAGGGCCGGAACCGCCTGCCACCGCGCCGCCGCCCACGATGGCGCCGCCCGCCGCGGGGCCACCGAAGCCGGGGCCACCGAAGTCGGGGCCATCGAAGCCGGGGTGAGGGGGAAGGATGCCGGGGAATCCGGGTAGCCACGGCGGGAGCGGGAAGACGACGATCGGCTTGCCGCTCGGGATCGGCACGCTGGCGAAGGCGGGCGGCGCGATCACCCGCCCACCCTGAGCGGCTGCGGACGCGTTCGCCACGTTGGTGATGACGCCCGCCGCGACCTCCGCGGACGTGATCGTATGATCGGGAACGGTGCAGGTCACAGCCTGCTTCGGGAGGAGCGACGGGGCGGGGCAGCGGACCGGGCCAGCCTTGGGATCGTGCACGGTCACCGCGGACACCACCGTGTGCCCGGTGTTCGCGACCGTGATCGTCCAGTGCACCCGGTCACCTGGACCGATCCTGCCGTCCCTGTCCGCGTCCACCACGGTGCCGCGCTTGGTGGCGGCCAGCGCGGGTGTTCCCAGGAGGATGAGGCCGACGGTGGTCTGCGCCGAGTCGCCGTCCGCCCTGGCAGGCAGCGCCGGCAGGACGACCGTCATCGCCAGCAGCACGGCCGTCGTCAGAGCCGTCGTCAGAGCCGCCGACAGCGGCCGGTCAGGGAGACCCTTCGGTGTCGCCGGGCCGGCCGGGGGGCGACGGATCGGCCGACGACCGATCATGACGTCGTGGCCGCTGTCGCGCCCGCCGAGTCCGTCAACGGTCCCGCCATCGCAAGTTCCCCCACCCAGCGTCATGAATTGCTACTCAGAGTAACATGGCGCGGTCGTGGCCCGTGGTCAAGTCGGTGGTGCCAGGGGTGCGCTCGAGGACAGGTCCGGCCCCGTGGCGGAGGAGCGGCCAGCCTGCGCAACCGTGTTGTACAGACGTCGGCGCTGTACAGACATCGGATGATTGTGCGGGGGCGCGGCCGCACCCTGGCCAGCGGCGGCCAGGACAGCGCCGTCCGGCTCTGGACCCTCGCCTGAGCGCACCGGGTCGGCCCGCCGGTCAACCGGCCGCGACGACGCTCCGTCCGCGGCCCCAGCCCCGGCTGTCGAGGTCGGTCAGGACGCGGATCATGTCGTCGTTGGTCTGCCGGGTGGTGGCCCGCACCAGCTCGGTCAGGGCGGGGCCGGCCTTCTCGGGAGAACCGCAGTCGAAGGGCGGCTGCGGGTCGTATTCCATGGCGAGCTGGGCCATTTTCGCGACGTCGTCGCCGAACATCCGCGCGAGCAGCGTGAGGCCGAAGTCAAGGCCGGCGGTGACGCCGCCGCCGGTGATCCGGTTACGGTCGATCACGACACGGTCGTTGACGTTCTCGGCGCCGACCAGGGCCAGCACGTCGCGGCCGGCCCAGTGGGTGGCAGCCCGGTAGCCCCGCAGCAGTCCGGCGGCGCCGAGGAGCAACGAGCCTCCGCAGACGGCGGTGACGTAGCGGGCCCGCGAGCCTCGGTCGGCGAGGAAGGCGAGGACGTCGGCGTCCGCCGCAGCGGCCTGGTCCCGTCCGCCGGGGACGAACAGGACGTCGACGTCCGGCGGGCAGTCGGCCAGGGTCGTCGTCGGGATCACCGCCACGCCGGTGTCGGACATGACCGGGTCGAGCGTCCGCCAGACCAGATGCACCTCCATGACGGGGGCGAGAGCGGTCTGCGGGCCGATCAGATCGAGCAGGGTGAGCCCGGGGTACAGCAGCATCGCAGCCCGTGGCGGGGTGGGCGTGGGCGTGGGCGTGTTGGCCGTGCGATCGGTCATCGATAACTCCTCCGGTTCGGCGGTAAACCGCGTAATACGGGGCAGGCCCGTCTCCCGACCCCGGAATGCGGGGTCGGTGCCGACGCTATCGATGGGGTGCGGCGCCGACCGCCGGCCGGCGTGACAATGTTCGACGGGAAATTGCCAGCCTGATCGATGGCCGGGCGGCGCGTCCACGCCGAGGATTCAGTGCGCCGCCGCCCAGGGGGCGACGCTGCCGACCCGGTTGATCGAGTAGCGCAGGATGAACCCGTCGCCCTTCGGGCCCGGGAAGTCGGCGTCCGGGTTCGCGTAGACCTTCGTCAGGCTGTTCAGCAGATCCAGGGCGCCGCCGGCGGTGACCGTGGCCGTCGCCTGCAGGACGGCTACTCGGCTGCCTCCTGCTCCATGAAGACCCGGTCGGCGTGGAAGATCTCCGCAAAGCTCGCGAAGCGTTCCAGGCTGCCGTACTTCGGCGTGAACTCCCAGGCCACCCATTCGCCGTCCGGGCCGGGATCGGCCGGATCGAGCAGCCAGAAGTCCTCGCCGCTCGCGATCACCAGCGATCGACGGAAGACCGACAGCAGGTCGTCGAGGTCCTGTCCGTCGTTATGCGGCTCTCCGTAGAGGTTGATGAAACCGGCGCCGTCTACGGTGTCGCGGAACCAGTCGACGTCGGTGCTCGCGTGCAGCTCGTCGATCCACCCGGCGAGGTTGGGCCATCCGTCGCTTGTCGCCAGAAAGCTGCGGAAGGTCGGCGGGAAACGGACCGCCAGGCGTTGCTCGGCCGCCGCCACCGTCTGCTCGGCCGCCGGCTCGTGACCTACCCAACGATGCTGGATCTGCTCGTCGGAGAGCTCGTCTGGATCGGCCGTGCGCAGATACGTCTCGCTGTACTCGCGCAGATAGTCGCGCCACTGCTCGGGGGTCGTCAGCGCGGGTGCGGCCAGGGGCGCGTCGCCGTCGGCGAGATTCGACACGAATCCGGCCTCCTTGTCGGGAACGTCAGTATTCTGCCATTCGACAAGCTATCACGGGCCGATGTTCGCCCCGGACGAGCGCAATGTTGTTTCCCGCGAAATCGACCTGCCGCAACGAAAGTTCGTTCGCGGCTCCCGGCTTTGGCCGATGAGTTCGGTGAGGGCACGGGTATGCCGTCCTTCATCCGCCGGCCTACCGGCGGCCGAGGTTCAGCGCGCCGCCGCCCAGGGGCCGATGCCGCCGACGCGGTCGATCGAGTAGCGCAGGACAAGGCCCTCGCCCTTCGAGCCTGGGAATTCGGCCTCCGGGCTTATGTAGACCTTCGCCAGGTCGTTCAGCAGGTCCCAGGCGCCGCCGGTCGTGACGGTGGCCGTCGCGCGTAGGACGGCGTACTCGGCCAGGTAGGCTCCCGGCACCCTCGGCGCGGAGAAGGAAAGCACCACGCGGGGATCGCGTTCCACGTTGCGCACCTTCACGTAGCGGCCCATATGGCCGCTGACGACGTCGTCGCCGTCCAGGCCGATCCAGATGACGCTTACCTGCGGGCTGCCGTCCGGATTGATCGTCGTCAGGTGCGCAAGCGGACCACTGGAGATCAGGTCGCGGAGTTCCGGTGTCAGCAGCGTCATCGCTCGATGCTCCCCTCCATCTCGATCAGCCTAGCAACTATCGGGAAATCCCCCGCGCGATGACGGGGTGCGGCGCGGCCGCCGTGCTCGCTCAGCCCTCCTCGGGGCCGGTGGCGACGGGACGGTCGGGCAGGTTCGACCACTGGGACCAGGAGCCCGGGTAGAGCGCCGCGGGGTGACCGGCGATGGCCAGCGCCGCGACCTCGTGGGCGGCGGTCACGCCCGAGCCGCAGTACACCCCGACGGGCCGCTCGCCGGTGACGCCGAGCGCCGCGAACCGGCGGGCGAGCTCGGCGGGGGAGTGGAACGTCCCGTCGGCGCTCAGGTTGTCCCCGGTCGGGGCGCTGTGGGCGCCGGGGATGTGCCCGGCGACCGGGTCGACCGGTTCGACCTCGCCGCGGTAGCGCTCGCCGGCCCGGGCGTCGAGCACGATCCCGTCGCGGGCCAGCGCCGCGACCCCGTCGGCGTCGAGCGTCGGCAGCGCGCCGGGGACGAGGGTGATGTCGCCGGGCGGCGGCTGGACCGGCTCCGTCTGGAGCGTCCCGCCCGCGGCCGTCCAGGCGGCGAGCCCGCCGTCGAGGATCAGCACCGGCTCGACCGAGGCCCAGCGCAGCAGCCACCAGGCCCGCGCCGCCGACATCGCCCCCGAGTCGTCGTAGACGACGACGGTGTCCCCGGCGGACAGCCCCCAGCCGCGGGCGGCGCCCTGCAGCGCGGCCACGTCCGGCAGCGGATGACGGCCCTGCGCGGGCACGGGCGGCGCGGCGAGCTCGGTCTCGAGGTCCACGAAGACCGCCCCGGGGATGTGCCCGGCCAGGTAGCCGTCCCGCCCGGGCGGACCACCGAGCTGCCAGCGGACGTCGAGCACCCGCGGGGGCCGCGCGGAGTCGAGGAGCCGGGCCAGGTCCGTCGCGGAGATCAGCACATCGCTCATGCCCCGGACGCTACCGTCGGGGGCCCGGCGCCGCGCCGTCCGCCACCTGGTCCGTATTCGGAGATTTGTCGCCCGGGACGGATTCGTGCAAGGCTCGGCGCGATGGCGATCGGGGTCGACGGGGTGCGGGTCGGGCACTGGACCGATCCGGTGGGCGTCACCGGATGCACGGTGGTGGAGCTGCCGGTGGGCACGGTGGCCTCGGCGGAGGTGCGCGGCGGGGCGCCGGCCTCGCGCGAGCTCGACGCCCTGGCGCCGCACATGGCGCTGGCCAGCATCGACGCCGTGCTGCTGACCGGCGGTTCGGCGTTCGGCCTGGCCGCCGCCGACGGGGTGATGCGCTACTACGCCGAGCGCGGTCGCGGTGTGCCCACGAGCGGCGGCCCGGTGCCGGTCGTGCCGGCACTGGCCCTGTTCGACCTCGCCGTTGGCGCACCCACCGCCCGCCCGACCGCCGACGCCGGCTACCTCGCCGCGCGGGCGACCGGCGGCGAGCAGGTGCTGCGCGGCCGGGTCGGCGCCGGCACAGGGGCGTACGCGAGCCAGTGGCGCGGGCCCGAGTACCGCGGCCCCGGCGGGCTCGGCCACGCGTACCGGTGCCGCGGCGAGGTCAGTGTCGCCGCGTTGTGCGTGGTCAACGCGTTCGGGGACATCGACCACGGCGGCGATCCCGTCCCCCTCGACGCCGCCGAGTCGCAGTGGCGACCCTTCGACCTCGCCGCCGGGCGGACCCACACCACGATCGGAGTGGTGGTCACCAACGCGCGGCTGGACAAGACGAGCTGCCTGCTGGTCGCGCAGGGCGCCCACGACGGGCTGGCGCGGGCCATCACCCCGCCGCACACCCGTCTCGACGGCGACGCCTTCGTCGCCGCGGCAACCGGCCGGGTCGAGGCCGACGTCGACCTCGTCCGCCTGCTCGCGCTGGCCGCCGTCACCGCCGCCATCCGCTCCGTCGACCGCTCACCCTGACCTGACCTGCCCCGACCCGACCTGTCGGGGCGTCGGCTCAGGACGTTGGCGGTCGTCTCGGGCGGGAACGCTGTGCGTCCTTGGCCGTTCCGCGGATACCGTCCGCTGTCGGCCCGGTGACGGGTCCCGAGGCGGACATTCCGATCAGCGGTACCGACCGGCCGAGGCTGCTCGATGAGTACGCCGCGGTAGCCATCACGGACGGTGTGTTCCGGCGGCTTCTGCTGGAGCTCGGTTGACGCTGCTCGACGAGCCGGCCTTCCGGGCGTTCGTCCGGGGCGGGGCACCGTCGATCGACGTGAAGACCGCTTTCCCGGCGATCACGACGTGGGTCAGTCGTGCGCTTCACGGTGGTACGGCCGTTCTGAGCGGTGGAGCGGTGGAGCGGTCAGCGGGTGGGGCGACGCCGCCGCTGGTTGTGCCGGGCGGGGGCGGCAGTGGGCCTGCGCCGGTTCGGGGCAGCCGGCTGGTCGGCGTCCTGCGCGGTCGCGTCCTGCATGGTTGCGTCCCGCATGGTCGCGTCCTGCGCGGTCGCGGCCGGCGTCGGGTCCGCCGGCGGAGCCTGGAAGACGACGCTGGCGACCTGGGTGGCCGAGATCGGATGCGCGCTGGCCTCCGCGGCGGGCTGGGCGAAGTCCGGGATCCGGAAGGGGCGGGTCGTGGGCGGCGGAAGCTCGCGCCTCGGCTGCGTGCGGGCCGTCCGCGGCGCGGAGAAAGGATGGATCGATGAGGTGGCGATGAGGGGTGTCTCGCTTTCGGGGACGGATCGTCGGACGACGATCGGTATGGCGACCGCGCCAGAGCCGTCGGCCGCGGCGCGAAGCCTGCGGACCGACACGACCCGTGGGCGGCTCGTCAGAGCCGGTACATCCGGCTGAACGGACTCGGGATGCGCTCCTGCCGGGAGCCGAAATCAACATCCACGGAGGTGTCTCCGGTGACCCCGATGACCCGGCCGAGCCCGTACACGTCATGCGTGACGCGGTCACCGACCGAGAACCGCTCCTGGGCGGGGACCGCCGGAACCTTGAAGGGGCTGTTGGGTAGGCGACGTCGGGGCACCGCTGACTCGGTCATCAGCTCCAGTATGCACGTCCGCGCGGGGATGGCCAGTCGCCGGCCGTGCCGGGGCCCGGGCGTCACCCATCGGTGGCCGGAAAGGGTGCGTACGCGCGGCTAGTCTGTGTGCTGTGGAACGCGGGCCGGTGAGGGGACGGGCCCATCCGATGCAGGATCCTGGTACACGGGTGGCCGACCCCGTCCGCCTGGCCGCCGTCCGCGGGTGCGGTCTGCTCGACACCGACCCGGAGGAGCCGTTCGACCGGCTGACCAGGCTGGCCGCGATGATGCTGGACGCTCCGCTGGCGATGCTGACCGTGATCGACGACCGTCACGTCTTCGTCAAGTCGCAGTCCGGCGTCAGGCCCGAGTCCGGCGTCAGGCCCGAGGCCGGCGTGGATCCGGCGGCCCGGACCGGCCGGCGTCACCCGCTCGCCGAGGCGTTGTGCCCACTGGTCATCGACGCCGCCGGGCCGATCGTCGTGCCCGACACGGCGGCGGACACCCGCACCCGGGGCAACCCGATGAACGTCACGCTCGGGGTGGCGGCGTGGGCGGGCCATCCGGTCTTCGGTCCGGACCGTCAGATCGTCGGGGTCTTCAGTGTCGCGGACGACCATCCGCGCCCGTGGACCGCCCGCGACCGCACCATCCTGGAGACGCTGTCCGAGGCGGCCTCCGGCGAGATCGCGTTGCGGGCGACGCTCGCGCGCGCCACCGAGCTGGCCCGCACCCTGCAGGCGAGCCTGCTGCCGCCCCGACTCCCCGAGGTGCCGGGCCTGGACCTGTCGGCCCGGTACCGGCCGGCCGGCGACGNCTCCCAGGTGCTCGGCGACTTCTTCGATGTCTTCGACACCGGGCCGGCCGGTCTGGGCGTCGTGCTCGGCGACGTCGCCGGCAAGGGCGTCGAGGCGGCCCGAGTGACCGCCCTGGCCCACTACACGATCCGGGCGGCAGCGAGCCACAGCACCAGTCCCGCCGCCATCCTGGGCCAGCTCAACACGGCGCTGCTGACGCAGCGCCCGGACAGCGAACGTTTTCTGACCGCCGCCTATCTGGACGTCCGCAACGCGCGCTCGGGCCGCCGGCTCACCCTCTGCTCGGCCGGCCACACCCCCGTCCTGCTGCGTCGCGCCGACGGTGACGTACAGCCGGTCGGCGTGCACGGCCTCGTGCTCGGGCTTTTCGACGACGCCGAGCTGGTGGACACCCCGATCCGGCTGAACCCGGGCGACATGCTCCTGCTGTACACCGACGGCGTCACCGAGGCGCGCCGCGGCCGCGAACAGTACGGCGACGAACGACTCCGCTCCCTGGTCGGCGCCCTGGGCCCGGTCACCGCCGAACGGCTGACGGCGGCGGTCGAGGCCGCGGTCCTCGATTTCGCCGAGGGCGCACCGCACGACGACATCGCCATCCTCGCGCTCGGACTGCCGAGCGAGCCCGGCTCCCGCTGACCGGACCGGCACCCCCGCGGGCCTCCCGACTCACCGGGAACGTGGCTGCCGGTGGACCCGGCTGCCGGTGGACACGGCTGCCTGTGGACACGGCCAGTGCGGGCACGGTCTAGGAAGGCGGCAGTTGCGGCGGGGGCAGCGCGCCCTCCTCGTGATCGAGCTCGTCCTCGAGCAGGCGCAGGGAGGCGTCGGACAGGTGGCCGGTGTCCCGCCAGAGCTGGAGCTCGTCGCGTTCCGCCTCGATCATCGTGCGGCGGACCCGGCTGAACGCCTCCGTGAGGCTCGCGGTGGGGGGCCGGCCGGCGTCGGCGCGCTTCAGCGCGCGCAGGCTGTCCTCGCTGCGCCGCTTGCGCTCCTCGGCGACCGTGCGCAGGCGCAGGATGAGATCGTCGGGAAGCTGGCCGCGATCATGCAGAGCGGCCAGGGTCCGCAGGCCGGCGTCGGCCGCCGCGACCCGGGCGCGGGCGCGCTGCCGCCGGCCCTCGTCGAGGTCGGGCCGCACCCCCAGCCGGTGCAGGACCGGTCCGAAGGTGAGCCCCTGGCCGACGAGCGTCACCAGCACCGCGACGTAGGCACAGAACACCAGCAGGTCCCGATGCGGGAACCCGGTCCCGTCGACGGACAGCGGCAGCGCGAAGACCGCGGCGAGGGAGATCACTCCGCGCATCCCGGACCAGGACAGCGCCACCAGTTCGCGGGTCGAGAGGTACGGATGGGGGGACAGGAAGCGCGAGCGGGTCGGCGGCGTCTCGGGGGTCGGCGGCGTCTCGGGGGTCGGCGGCGTCTCGGGAGTGGGCGGCGTCTCGGGGGTGGGCAGCATCGCGGGTAGCAGCAGCCACAGCGGCCGGACCAGCACGATCGCGCCGACCGTCACCGCCGTCGCGGCCGCGACGGTCGAGCGCGGATAGTCACCGATCGCCGGGATGACCGCCGCGAGCTGCTGGCCGATCAGCAGGAAGACGAAGCCCTCCAGCAGCAGGTCCACGAGCCGCCACACCGCGCGCGCATGCAGCCGCGCGGGCCCGGACAGCAGGCTGCGGGACTGGGAACCGAGGATCAGTCCCGCGGTCACCACCGCGAGGACCCCGGAGGCGTGCAGCGCCTCCGCCGGCACGTAGGCGGCGAAGGGTGTCGCCAGGGAGACGGTCGTCTCGGTCACGGGGTCCTCGATGCGCCGCCGGAGCTGGCCGATCAGCCAGGACACGGCGAGTCCGACGGCGAGCCCGCCGACGACCGCGAGCAGGAAACGTCCGGCGACCAGCGGGACGTCGAACCGTCCGTCGACCACCGCGGCCACCGCCACCGTGTACAGGGTCAGCGCCGTCGCGTCGTTGAAGAGGCTCTCGCCCTCGATGACGGTGCGCAGCCGGTCCGGCAGGCCCACCCGCCGTCCGATCGACAGGGCCGACACCGCGTCGGGCGGCGCCAGCGCTGCCCCGAGAGCGCAGGCGGCGGCGAACGACAGGCCCGGCACCACGGCGACGAGCGCCGCCCCGGTGACCACCGCGGTGACGACGACGAGCAGGACGGACAGCGAGACCACCGCGCGCAGGTTGGCGCGGATCTCCACCAGGCTTGAGCTCAGGGCGGCGGAGTAGAGCAGCGGTGGAATGATCAGTGCGAGGACGAGGTCCGGCTCGAGCCGCACGGTGGGCCCGGGCAGCAGCGCGTAGACCGCGCTCGCCACGACCAGCAGCACGGGCGCCGGCAGGCCGAACCGGCGGGCCGTCAGGGCGGCCGTCACCACGAGTGCGACTCCGAGCAGCCCGAAGGCTATCTCTCCCAGCACATGCCGCCCCTCCAGCACATGCCGCCCCTCCGGCACGTGCCGCCCCTCCAGCACGCGCTGTCCCCGGTCTTGCGCGACCCGCACCGACGGACACCGGCGGCGCGGCCGGGACCGTCAGAGATCAGGACGGCCCTCGGTCAGCCAGGCCTCGACGTCGCGCGCCCGCCACAGGACGAAATGGCCCACGGAGTGGATGGGGGAGGGGAAATCGTCGCGGGCGCACAGCCCACGGGCGCGATGCGCCGAAATCGACAGCCGATGAGCGATATCGGCGGTGGTCCACAGATCGTCTACCGCCATACCGTCATGCTATGCGACAACGGCACGCCCCGCCGCCGCCGCCGGGGTGCCCTGCCCCGCCCGCGCCGGGGACCACGGACGGGCGTGCACGGCACCGCGGACGGTCGGTTCCGCTCGGCGTACGCGCCGCATGCGGGTACGCTGGCCGACGTTGCTCTTCTTGGTGCCGCCGGTCACCTTCAGGATGGCACGAGCCATCGACCGGAGCGGATCCGGTCGGCGGAAGTACGGCGGTGTGTCGTGTGGATGCGCCGCGGCAGGAACAGTAGAGGAGCGACTGTGTCAGCAGGAACCGTGAAGTGGTTCAACGCCGAAAAGGGCTTCGGTTTCATCTCGGTGGACGGTGGGGGCGGCGACGTCTTCGTCCATTTCTCCTCGATTGTGAGCGAGGGCTTCAAGTCCCTCGACGAGGGGCAGCGCGTCAGCTTCGACATCGAGCAGGGCCAGAAGGGTCTGCAGGCCGCCAAGGTCCAGGCCATCGCCTAGCTGGCGGCTCTCACGGGCCGCCCGTCCCACGGCTCCCGGCCGCGCCGGGTGCGAACTGGACGGGCCGCTCGGGCGGGCCGCGTGCTCACCGGCGCACACGGCCCGCCGCCCGCCGCCCGTCTCGGCGTCGCACCGACGGCGCGCGGATGGCACACCGGCGCGCGCGGATGGCCGTCCGATACCGCCCACCGCCAGTTCGGCACGTTCCGCGGTGCTGTTCGGGCCAGCCCAGGTTCAGGCGGATCGGTGCAGGGCGGCGCCGACGAAGGCGAGCTGGGCCGGGGCGACCGCGCGCCAGTAGGTCGGGGTGTGCCCGCCCGGGCCGAGACTGTGTTCCTGTGGCCGCAGGTCCGCGACGGCCTGCCGGGAGACGGCGGCGAACGGGTCGTCGTCGCCGCAGTCGATCCGGTACGCCACCCCCGGCGCCGGCGCGGTCCCCAGGATCCGGTGCGCGGCGAAATCGGCGGCGGAGTCGAACGCGCCGGGGGCGCTGGCGCCGTAGCTGCGCCACATCGCCGGGCTGCTCGCCGCCGCCGCGACCACGAGGTCGGGATGGCGCCGGGCCAGCAGCAGCGCGCCGTATCCGCCCATCGACCAGCCCAGCGCCGCCATCCGGGCCGTGCGCAGGCCCGCCGTGGCCAGCCGGGGCCGGATCTCGTCGAGGATCATCGCCTCCGGATCGTCGCCGGCGGCCCGCCGATGCCAGTAGGTCGTGCCGCCGTCCACGGTCACCAGGGCGAACGGCGCCACGCCCGCTCCGATCGCGGCCGGCAGCAGGCCGTCGAGGCCCAACAGGCCGACGGCGCGGCGTGCGTCGTCGCCCCGCCCGTGCAGCACGAGGCACACGGGCAGGCCGCGCCCGCCGCCCGCCGGGGTGACGGTGACCATCGTGACCGGCCGGCCCCGGGCTGCGCTGGTGAACGTCGTGGCGGTCACCACGGCCGGGCCGGTGGCCGGCTCCGGTGACGCCGCGACCGGTGACGCCGCGCCGTGTGCCGTGCTCTCGGGGCCGGCACGCCGGGCGGCGGAGGGCGTCGTAGGCTCTGCCGCGCCGGGCCCGTCGGCGGTCGAGGAGCGGCCGACGCCGCCGGCGACGAGTCCGGCGGCGACGGCGCCGGCCGCCGCGACCGGTGCCGCGATCACGAGGGCTCGCCTGCTCGGTCGCATGGTGCCGATCATTCCATCCGGCCCGTGCGGGCCAGCCCGTGAGGCCGACGTGACCTACCCGCCGGACCGCGCGGCGTGCACGCTGTGCACGCCGAATTCAGTGCATTCTTCGTCCGCTATGGGCCTCGTCACTCGGCGTCCCAGAGCCGTGTCGGTGAGGGACCGTGGTCGGGTGACCGATGATGACGACGACTGGGCCCCGCCGCCCGTGCCCTTCGGTGGCGGCGATCCGGCGGTGGCCGCCNCTGAGGCGCTGGCCGAGGCCGAGGCCGCGCTGCGGACCGGCGCCTGGCGGCCGGACCCGGACGAGATCGACGCGGCCGTGACCATCCTGCACCGGATGGATCTCGGCCGCCGCAACCCCGACATCCCCCTGCGGCGCACCGCCCATCGCGCGCTGGATGAGACCTATCCGCAGCTCACCGTCTGGCGGGCCCGCCCGATGTACCTGTACGCGGCGGTGAAGACCGTCCAGTTGCTCGCCGCGGGCCCGCCGACCGGCGCCAACGCCGCGGCCGCCCACGCCGCCTGGGAGCGTCTCGGTGAGCTGTTGGGCGACGTGACCGCGAACGTCCAGGCCGGCCCCTGACCGGGTCGCCGGTAGACCGCGGCGCCCGCGGTGGAACCGCCGTCGCCGCACCCTCCTTCCCATGTGCGGCCGCCCCATGTGCGGCCGCCCCATGTGCGGTCGCCCCATGTGCGGTCGCCCCATGTGCGGCCGCGGAGTGTGGCAGCTACAGGACGCCATCGGCGGCAAACGCCGCTAAAGAGCCAACATAGGCATACCATTCCTGGTGACTCTCGGTGGGGAGGAGATGACATGTCGCCAGGTCGGTCGGGCGTGCCCCAGGCCGAGCCGTCGGCGTTCGGTCAGGCCGTCCTGATCGGGATGGAGATCGACGGCGTCCAACGGCAGATCCAGCACCTGACCGACCTGCTCCGCGAGCTACGCCGCAGCCGCCGGGCCTGGGAGGCGGGGGCGCGAGGAGAGCGCGACGTCGTCCGGGTGCTCGTCGGGATGGACGACGCCGGGTGGCGGGTGCTGCCGGACCGCCGGTGGCCCGGCACCCGCCGTGCCAACATCGACGTGCTGGTGGTCGGCCCGGGCGGCGTCTTCGTGGTGGACGTGAAGAACTGGCGTGAGGCCAGGGTCGACGGCGGCCGGCTGTGGCGGGGCGACGAGGACGCCGAGGACGAACTGCGCAAGCTGACCGATCAGACGGCGGCCGTCGAGCAGGTGCTGGCGGACGCCGGTCTGCCGCCGACCGAGGTGGTGCCGCTGCTGGTTCTCGTGGGGCGGCGGGGCACCGAGCAGCTCGACCGGGTGCAGGTCACCGGCGAACTCGATCTCACCCGCAACCTGGTGCGGCGTGGCCTGCGGCTGGAACCCGCCGTCGTGGAGCGGGTGCTGGCATGCCTGGACGAGGCGTGCCCGCCGATGCGCGAGGCTGCCGCGGACGCCGCTGCGACGGCGCCGCCGGCCAGGCAGGCAGCGGACGCGGACGGTGTGTTCAGCCGGGACGAGCTGTTCAGCCGGGACGAGCTGTGGCGGGAGCTCGTCGACGCCGCGGCCCGCGAGCCGATCGAGGCGTGGATGACCTGGCTGCATCCGATGCAGGCCCGGCTGGTCTGCCGCCGCTCGTCCGGACCGGCCCGCATCCGTGGCGCGGCGGGCACCGGCAAGACCGTCGTCGCGCTGCACCGGGCCAAGTACCTGGCCGCCCGCGGGGACCGGGTGCTGTTCACCTCGCTGGTCCGCACCCTCGGGCCGGTGAACCGGGCGTTGCTGGCCCGGATGGCCCCCGAGCATGTCGGCCGGATCGAGTTCACCACGGTCGACGCTCTCGCCGTTCGCCATCTCGAGCAGCGGGGCGAGCGTGCCCGCTACCAGCAGGGAATCGCCGACAACTGCTTCTGGCTGGCGTGGGGGCGCGTCGGCCTCCCGTCGGTCCTGGGCCGTTCCGGGGTGGAACCGGGGTACTGGCGGGACGAGATCGCGACCGTCATCAAGGGCCGGGGCCTGACCGGCTTCGAGCAGTACGCCGAGCTTGCCCGGATCGGACGCAGCATGCCGCTGCAGCCGACGCACCGGCGCGCCGTGTGGGAGCTGTACGAGCACTACGAGCGGCTGCGGACGGCCCGCGGGGTCCTCGATCGCGGCGACGTGCTCCTGCTGGCCCGCGACCTGGCGAGGGAGCGCGCCGGCGGCGAGTTCGACGCCGTCATCGTCGACGAGGTGCAGGACCTGACCTGCGTCGGCCTGCAGCTGCTGCACGCCCTCGTCGGCGACCGACAGGACGGCCTGCTGGTCGTCGGGGACGGGCAGCAGTCCGTCTACCCCGGCGGGTTCACGCTGGCGGAGGCCGGCGTGTCCGTCGTCGGGCGGTCCACCGTGCTCGCCCGCAACTACCGCAACCGCGAGGCGATTCTGCGCTACGCCCAGCAGGTGGTCGCCGGGGACAGCTTCGACGACCTCGACGTCGCCGGTGAACGCGGCCGGCGCGACGTCGAGATCGACCGTCCCGGTGGTGAGATCGACGAGGTCGCCGTCACCGGCCCGGCCGAACAGGCCGCGGCGCTGCGCGCGGATCTGGTCGACGCCCACGACGGCCGCGGGGTCCGCTACGGCGACATAGCCCTGCTCGCCCCGACCAACGACGCGGCCGCTCGCTGGGAGCGCATCCTGCTCGGAGCCGGCATCCCGGCGGTGCCGCTGTCCAGGTACGACGGGACGACGTCTCATGCGGTGAAGGTGGGCACCTACCACCGATCCAAGGGCCTGGATTTCGCCCGCGTGTACATCCCGGACCGCAACCGCTTCCCGCGCCCGCGACGCGCCACCGAGTCGGACGACGCCTACCGCGAGCGCGCTGTGCTGGAACGCCGCCAGCTCTACGTCGCCCTCACGCGGGCCCGCGACAGCCTCTGGGTCGGCCTGCGGGAGCCGGTCGGTGCTGGCGCGGGTGCGGGCAGGGCCAGCCGCCGCGTTGACGACAAATCGTCGCGCTCCTAGCGTGTGAGCGGCGTCACCTGACGGAATGGACGGGAGGTCGGCCGGGTGCGGGACCGCGTGGCGATCGTGACGGGTGGCGGGGGCGGCATCGGTTCGGCGGTGTCGGTGGAGCTCGCCCGGCGCGGCGCCACCGTCGTCGTGCTGGACAGCGGCGACGGCCTGCGCGGCGAGCCGCTGGGGGAGCGCAGCGCCGAGCGGACCGTCCGGCGCATCGAGGCGGAGGGCGGGCGTGCCGTCGCCGCGCCGATCTCCGTCACCGACGCCGACGCCGTGCGGGGGCTCGTCGAGGAGACGGTCGCCCGGTTCGGCTCGTTGGACATCGTTGTCAACACGGCCGGGATCCTGCGTTTTCCCCGCATCGCCGACGCCTCGGCGGAGGACTGGGCGGCGGTGCTCGGCGTCCACCTCGGCGGATATCTCAACCTGCTGGCCGCCGCGCTGCCGTGGATGACGGCCGGCGGGTACGGCCGGATCGTGGGCGTCACCTCCGGCGTCGGGCTGGCGCGGACCTCGGTCGACGGGCCGGCCTACGGCAGCGCCAAGCGGGCCGTCGCCGCCCTGACCTGGCAGCTCGGTCCGGTCCTGCCGGCGGGGGTGGCGGTGAACGCGCTGTCGCCCATCGCCGCCACCCGGATGGTGACCGAGGGCCTCGTCGCCGCCGGCGCCGATCCGCGCGGCCTCGACCTGTCCGCGATGCCGCAGCCGGAACACATGGCTCCCGCCGCCGCCCGCCTGGCGAGTGAGGAGTTCGGCTGGTGCCGCGGGCGGGTGCTGTTCTCCGCCGGTTCGGAGCTGTCCCTGATCGCGCCGCCGCGCCTGGTCGAGGCGGTGGCGACGGGCGGCGCGGGCGCGGCCGCCGCGCTGGGCGCGCTCGTGCGGCCGGTGCTGGCGCCGGCGCAGGCGCAGCAGCGCTCGACCGGCGGCTCGAACCCGCGCTCCGCCCCGCTCGTAGCCGCGCCTCCAGGTTCGGCCGCGCCGGCCGGTTCCGCGGAACCGGCCGGCTCCGTCGGTGTGGTCGGGCCGGCCGGTTCGGCGGGGCGGGCCTGCCTCGTCGTCGGGGACGATCGCGCGCTGACCGGGCAGCTCACCGGGGCGCTCGCGCCGTGGGGTTACAGCACCGTCGCGGCGCCGGTCGGCGACACCGGGACCGGCGACGCGGCGGCCGGCTTCGCCGCGGCCGAGCAGGGCATCCGCCGGGCCGCGGCGGGCACGGGGGCCGGGCTCGACGCCGTGGTCGTCATCCACGGCGCCGACGCGACCAGCGCCGGCGGGGAACCGGGCGGGGACTGGCACGCGATCCTGACCAGCCACGCGGGGACGGCGGCGACGATCCTCGGGCATGCCGCGTGGTCCCGCGCCGCCGCGCGGCACGTGGCGGCGACCGGACGGGCACTGCGCGTCGTGCATGTCGTGCCCGCGCTGACCCCCGGCGGCCGCAGCGCCGCCCAGGCCGTCACCCAGCTCGCCCGTTCCGTCAACGACACCCCGATCACCCCGGCCGGGCCCGGACTGTCCGGCCCGATCGGCCCCAACGGCCCGGACGGCTCCAACGGCCCGGACGGTGCCGGCGGCCCGGACGGTGCCGGCGGCTCGGGGGGCAGGCTGCTGGAGTTCGCGGTCAGCGCGGAGAGCCCGTACCCGGCCGACCGCGTCGGGCTCGTCGAGCTGGTGGCGAGCCTCGTCGCCGCGCCGGACACGGCGCCGTTGGCCGGCGCCGAACTCGTCGTCCGGCCCGGCTGGCTGGGCCTGCGCGCGCACCCGGCGCCGGCCGTCACCGCGTCGCTGGCCGGGGCCGAACCTGGCCCCTGGATCGACGACGTGCTACGCGACGCCCTCGCACCGTTCGGCTGATCGGCCCCGTCCCCGGGAGGCTGCTGTGGAACATCCGCAACGGGTCGTCGACGCCCACGTCCACCACTGGGATCCGGCGCGCACCGAGTGGTACCCGTTCCTCGCCGCCGACGCCTCGCTCGCCGCCGTCGGCATGCCCGACGCCGACCGGATGCGCCGGCCGTTCGATCAGTCGACGTACCTCGCCGAGGCGAGCCGCTGGAACGTCGAGGCGTACGTGCACGTGACCGCCGCGCCCGAGCACTTCGTGGCCGAGACCGCCGAGATCGCCCGCCTCGCCAAGGCCACCGGCCAGCCGCAGGCGATCATCGGCGGGGTCGACGGGCGGGACGGCGCCGCCGGGATCGTGGCGCAGCTCGACGCCCAGGCGGGCGCGCCGGGTCTCCGTGGCGTGCGCGCCAGCGCCGGTCTCGACCTCGACACCGACACCGGGCACGCCCTGCTCGGCGCGCTCCGGGACCGCGGCCTGGTCTACGACCTCGTCGTCCATCCGGACGGGATGCGGGCGGCCGCTGCGGCGCTCGCCGCGTTCCCGGACCTCACCGTCGTCGTCGAGCACACCGGCTGGCCGCTGGCGGAGGACCCGGAGCACGCCACGGTGTGGCGCGACGGCCTGGCCCGCCTGGCCGGGCTCGGCCCGCGGGTGCACCTCAAGCTGTCGGGGCTGGCGATGACGCTGCACCGCATCGACGTCGCGTCGTTCCGGCCGTGGGTGGCGCACAGCCTGGAGGTCTTCGGCCCGGCCCGCTGCTTCTTCGCGTCGAACTTCCCGGTCGATGGCATGTTCGGCAGCTTCGACGACCTGTACGGGACGTACGCGCGGCTCGTCGACGAGCTTGCCGCCCCGGCCCGCGACGGCCTGTTCGCCGCCAACGCCGCCCGGGTCTACCGCTGCTGAGCGGGACGGCGCCGGCCGCGGGCGGCCCCGCGGCGCGGCGCTCGTCCGCAGTCAGTTCGAGCAGGCGTAGTCAGGTCGAGCAGGCATAGTCAGGTCGAGCAGGCGCAGTCAGTTCGAGCAGGCGCGGTCAGTTCGAGGAGGCGGTGGGACGGTCGGCGAGCAGGTAGGTCGTGGCGGTGGCGGTGGCGGCGACGGTGAGGACGGAGGGCCAGGCTCCGAGCTTCTTCGCGAGCGGGTGAGCCGCCCCGAACGCTGCCGTGTACGTGCCGAGCAGCACGCCCGTCACCACGGGACCGCGGGTGCGCAGCCAGGTGCGTCCGCAGACCGCGCCGGCGACGGCGAGGACGACGCCGGCGAGTTCCCGGCGCCCGCTGAGACGGGCGGCCGAATAGCCTCCGACGAGACCGGTCGCGACGACGGGTGCAGTGGGTACCGATGCCATACACGGCACGCTACGCCGCCGCCGGGCACCCGCCGGGGGCCCAAGGTCGTGCCCGCCGGGGACCGGCGGCCCTGCCGCACCAGTGCCTCGGCGGAAACCGCTGGCCGCGGGCGTCCCCGGCGGACTGTCGCCGACGGAGTTCCCGGCGCGCCCGGCGATTCGCGTTGACGTTCATCACGCCAGGGCGAGCGCCGACCCGTCCCCCGCGCGGGGGCGGCGGTCAGGTGGCGAGGCGGTCGGTGCTGGTCGAGGTCGCCGCGGACGGGGTCAGCGTGCGCGGGCCGAGCAGCTTGCCCATGAGGTGGTCGGCGACCGTCTCCGCCGGGTAGCGCGCCGGGTGGCGGCACGACCCGGTGCAGCGTCGAGCGCCATCGGTCGTTCGTCCAGCGAGCGAGCAGATCGCCGATGTTGACGATGAACGCCCCCGGCACCGGCCGCACCCCGTGCCACGCCCCGTCCGGGCCGAGGATCTCCAGGCCGGGCATGTCGTCGGCGAGCAGGATCGTGCAGGCGCCGTAGTCCGTGTGGGCGCCCATCCGGAGCTGGCCCGGCGCCGGATCCGGCAAGCCGGGCTGGCGCAGGTAGCGGTTGGCCCGCATGACGTTCGGGGCCCGGCCGGTGCGGCCAGCGAAGTAGTCCTCGGGCAGCCCCAGGGCCTGCGCGAACGCCGACATCAGCATCCCGGCGAGCCGGGCGAGGGCTGTCTCCGCGTCCTGGGTCGGCATCGGCATCCCTTGACTCACCCGGCGACTTCGGCGTCCAGCACGTTAGATCCCGCCCATTACATCCACATGTCGCAGATCGTCGTTGGGCTTGCGGGCGAGTGGCCTGGCGCGGTTCGGTGGAACCTCATGGCACACGGGCGTGGCGCCCCGGTCCGTGCGCGGTGAGCGACGGACCGGGGCGGCGCGGGCGGGGGCGGGGCGCCCGCGCGGGGGTCAGCGGCCGAGCGGCTCGGCGATCGGCTGGCCGAGAGCGGTGCCGAGGGCGGCATCGAGGGCGGCGTGCCGGTGGTGCAGGCCGGGCTCGTTGCGGCCGAACACCAGCTCGGGGCGCACGCCGGTCGCCATGGTCCGCTGGATGTCGCTGGCCAGGACGTAGTCCTCGTCGCGGACGGTGCTGTGGGCGTACTCGAAGATCTCGTCCGCCGCCTTGCGGGTCGCCTCGTCGGTGAGATCCATCGGGGTGGCGTTCTGGTGGTAGGTCACCGAGTGGCCCGGACCGGTGCCGGGGTAGACCCGGAACACCTCGCCGTTGGCCACGGTGCACGACAGGACGATGTTCGGGAACAACGCGTAGATCACCACGAAGTTGTGTAGCGGCTCCCAGCTCTCCTCCGGCTGGTCGGCGATATCCCCGATGTGACGCATCGGGAACACCAGCCGATGGTGCGGGCCGTAGGAGTCGAACAGCGCGCAGTTGCTCCGGGTGAACAGGGCGAACGTGTCCTTGTGCACGGTCGCGAAATGATAGTTCTCCGCGAACGTGTCCAGCGCGAGCTTCCAGTTGATCGGAAAATCGAGGGTCTTCTCGCCGATCGGCGCCCAGTTGCCGATGTTCCAGGACTCGAGCTCCGGGCCGAGATCACCGAGGTGGGCGCCGATGTCGAGCGGCCCGGCGTCCGGCCGCAGGCCCACCCACAGGAAGCCGGAATGCTCGGCGGCGGGCAGCTCGGTGAGGCGGACGCCGCCCGCCATCGTGGTGGGGAAGCCCTCCCGGCCGGGGCCGCCGACGAAGCAGCCGCGGTTGTCGTACGTCCACGCGTGATACGGGCAGACGAACCGCTCGGCCTCGCCGCAGCCCTGCGCGACCGGCGCCTGACGATGGGCGCACACATTCTGAAAGGCTCGCACAATGCCGTCCGACCCGCGGGTCAACAGCACGGGAACGTCCATGACGGTCTTCGTGCAGAAGCTTCCCGGGTTCGGCAGCTCGGACCGGTAGCCGACGAGCTGCGGCGAGTTCAGGACGAGTTCCCGCTCAGCCTCGAAGCGTTCCCGTTCCGTGTACACGGCCGCCGGTTGACGCCGCTCCTCGGGCGTCATGTCCGTTGTCTTGTCGGTGACGATTTTGAGCGCCCGTCGAGTCAGGTCGATGAGCTCGTTGCGGTCTATCGGATGCCTCCCTGATGCGGCGGACATGTCTTGGAGAACCCGCCATACCGGCGGCCCAAGATCATATGTCCCGGTCGGAGGAAATCGTATGTGGCCGTCTTCAATGGCCGATGCTCCGGGATGAGTCGTCATTCCGACAGGAGCGGATGTGTCGCTTTCTGTAATAAATTAAGGTCGGTCGCCGGAGCTGTCGGGCCATGCGTCAACGTGATGTTTCTCAGAGTCACCGCCGGATCGTTGTGTGGCGGACCTGCGTAACCGGGCCGAGGCCGGGCAGGGCTGCCGAGAGCAGACCGCGGACGAGAGCAGACGAGAGCAGACAAGAGCGGACGAGAGAGGAGCACGCTGATGACGAAGGATCTCGCGGGCACCCGCATCGCGTTCCTGGTGGCCCCCGACGGCGTTGAGCAGGTGGAGCTCACCGAGCCCTGGGAGGCCGTCCGGGATGCCGGCGGCGAGCCGGTCCTCGTGTCGACCGCCCCCGGAAAGATCCAGGCGTTCCACCACCTCGACCGGGGCGACCGCTTCGACGTCGACGAGACGGTCGACCAGTCCGACCCCGCCGCCTTCGACGCCCTGATCCTGCCCGGCGGCGTCGCGAACCCGGACTTCCTGCGCTCGCAGCGCGACGCCGTCCGATTCACCCGGGCCTTCTTCGACGCCGGCCGGCCGGTCGCGGTGATCTGCCACGGCCCGTGGACGCTCATCGACGCCGAGGTCGTGCGCGGCCGGCGGATCACGAGCTGGCCGAGTGTGCGCACCGACCTCGTCAACGCCGGCGCCCACTGGGTCGACGAGGAGGTCGTCCTCGACACCGCGGGAGTGAACACGCTGATCAGCAGCCGGCGCCCGGATGATCTGAAGGCCTTCTGTGCGGCGATCGTGGACCACGTCCGCCCCGCCGGCCAGCAGCATTCCGGCCCGACCGGCACCGGCGATACCGAAGCCGCCCGCACCACCGCCGACGAGCTGCGCTGACGCCGTGGTGCGGGGTCCTCGCATCGTTGCCAAGCCCCACGGCGGTCACCTCGGCGCCGGTATGCTGTCGGTAGGCGAAGGTGACGCCATATCGCAGTAATCCGAGTGCGACGAGTACTGAGGGGCAGCATCGCTATGCACGACGGTGGCGGTTCCGTTCCGGCGTTTCCCGATGTGATGGCGGTGCTGCGGCGGAGCACGGCCGCGGCACATACCCGGCTCGAAAGCGCACTCGAGCTGCTGTCGCCTGACCTTTCGGTCAGTCGTTATCGTGACGTCCTGATGCGGATGCACGGTTACTATGACGCGTTGGAGCCGCGGCTCGACGAAATGCTGACCGGCGCCGGCTCGCCGCTGCCCGACTGGCCGTCGCGGCGAAAGGTGCCGCTGCTGCGGCATGATCTGCGGCTGCTCGGCGTCGATGACGCGGCCCTCGCCGCGCGGCCGCGCCCCCGGGTACCGACGGTCGACGACATCGCGGCGGCGATGGGTGTGCTGTACGTATTCGAGGGGGCCACGCTGGGCGGCCGGTTCATCGTCCGCCACGTCGTGACGACGGCGGTGCCGCCGGCGGCGACGGCGTTCTTCGGCTCCTACGGCGACGAGGTCGGCCGGCGTTGGAGCCAGGTCCGCCAGGCGATCCGCGCCGCGACGGCTGGCGAGGCGGCGCGGGTGGAGGCCTGCGCCGGCGCCGCGGCGGCCCTGTTCGGCGCCCTCGAGGCGGAATTCGCCCGGTGAGTGGCGCCGGCGAGTTCACGGGGATGCCGTCGTCGGGGATGCCGTCGTCGGGGATGCCGCCCTCGGAGATGCCGCGGCCGGAGCCCGTGGACCTGACGAACTGCGACCGCGAGCCCATCCACATCCCGGGCAGCGTGCAGCCCCATGGCGTGCTGCTCGCGGTCCGCGCGGACGAGGACCTCACCGTGGTGCAGGTCTCCGCCAACACCGCGGAGACCCTGGGCCACGAGGCCGCGGCCGCGGTCGGCCGGCCGCTGCGGGAGCTCGTCGGCGCCTCGGCGGCGAAGGCCGTGCGTGACGTCGTGCGGACCGCGTTCGACCTGCGCGAGGCAAGCCCGCTCGACCTCGCCGTCGGCGACGGTCACGACCTGCGCCGTTACGACGCCCTGCTGCACCGCGTGGGCGAACAGGTCGTCATCGAGCTGCAACCCGCCCGCAGCGCCCGGCCGCTGTCCTATTCCGGGACCTACGCACGGACCCGACAGTCCGTGCTGCGCCTGAACGGCTCCCGTTCGCTCGCCGACCTCTTCGACGTGGTGGTCGAGGAGGTTCGGCGGCTGACCGGATTCGATCGGGTGATGGTCTACCGGTTCGACGCCGAGTGGAACGGTGAGGTCGTCGCCGAGGCGAAACTCGACCGCCTGAACAGCTTTCGCGGACTGCACTATCCGGCCACGGACATTCCCGCGCAGGCCCGTGCCCTCTATGAGCGGTCGTGGCTGCGGCTGATCCCGGACGTGGATTATCGGCCGGTCCCGCTCGTCCCGGCGGTGAACGCGGTCACCGGCGGCCCGCTCGACCTCAGCGACGCCTGGCTGCGCAGCGTCTCGCCGATCCACATCGAATACCTGAAGAACATGGGCGTCACCGCGTCCATGTCCATCTCGCTGCTGCGCGACGGTCGGTTGTGGGGCCTCATCGCCTGCCATCACTACTCCGGCCCGCATGAACCCGGCTACGAGATCTGCGCCGCCGCCGAGTTCCTCGGCCACCTGTTCTCGCTGCGGCTGGTGTCCCGGGAGAACGAGCAGACCCTGGAGGCGACGCTGGCGACCCGCGAAGCGCTCGACCGGCTCCTCGCCGAGGCGCAGGGGGACGGTGCGTCGCTGGTCGAGGTCCTGACCGCGGGCGGGCCGAACCTCGCCGACCTGATCTCCTGCGGCGGGGTCGCGGTCGCGATCGACGGCGAGTACCGCACGTTCGGCGCCGTCCCGCCCCGCGCGGCGCTGCGGGCGGCCTTCGACGCCCTCGCCACCGAGGGCGCCATCCTCGCCTGCGACGCGCTGCCCCGCGACGCCCCGCACCTCGCCGAGCACCGCGACGTGGCCTGCGGCATCCTCGCCTTCCGACTGTCCGGCGACGAGGGGGTCGCCTGGTTCCGCCCGGAGACCGTCCGCACCGTCGACTGGGGCGGCGATCCGCGCAACAAGGAGCTGACCGCCCAGGAGGGCGCCGGGGTGCGGCTCAGCCCGCGCCGGTCGTTCGACCGCTGGCGCGAGGTCGTCCGCGGCCGCGCCCGCCCCTGGTCGGCCCACGACCTCGCGATCGCCGCCGAACTGCGCCAGCATCTGCTGCGACTGGTGTACCCGCCGGCCCGCCGCGGCGCCGACCTCGCCCGGCTGATGCAGGAGAGCCTGCTGCCCGAGCGCCTCCCGTCGATTCCCGGCTTCGAGATCGAGGCGTGGTACGACCCGGCGGCCGCCGGGCGGGTCGGCGGCGACTGGTACGACGCGGTCCCGATGCCCGACGGCCGGGTGGCCCTCATCGTCGGCGACGTCGCCGGCCACGGCGTCGCCGCCGCCGGCACGATGGCGCAGTTGCGCAACGCCCTGCGTGCCTACGTCGTCGACCTCGACCCCACCGACCCGCGGCCCGCCCGCAGCGTCCTGCACCGCCTCGACCGGCTCGCCGCCGCCCTGCTGCCGGAGGCCATCGCCACGGTCGCCGTCGCCGTCACCGACCCGGTGACCGGGCTCGCGCAGATCGCCTCGTCCGGTCACCCGCCGCCGGTGCTGCTGCCGACCGTGGGGGAGCCGGTCGTCGTCGAGGTCGAGATCGCCCCGCCGGTGGGCGCCGCGATCCCCGGCCTGGCGGGCACGATGCCTCCGGGGACAGGCGGCGAGGCCGCTGCTGGCGGGGCTGGCGGGTGGACGGCGCAGGTGCGCCTCGCGCCCGGGGACGCGCTGGCCCTGTTCAGCGACGGACTCACCGAGCGGCGCACCGAGGCCCCCGACGTCGGCATCGAGCGGCTGCGCGCCCAGGCCGTCTCCGCGGCGGCCGCCCACCCGGACCTGCGCGGCCTGGGCGACTCGCTGTTCCGGACCTGCCGCGACCCGGACAACGACGACGACGCCACCCTGCTCCTGCTGCGGCGGCGTGGCCGTTCCGGCGCCACCGCTCCTCACCACCTGGAAGGATGAGCGGCGGCAGGATCGTGCCGGCGACCCGGCCGCCGCGGAGGTGACGACGCCGTGCGTCCCGCCCGCGGCCCTGGGCCCGGCATCCGACGAAGGGGAGCATTCGATGGTCGACTTCAAGGGCGCGCTCGGCAAGCTCGGCGACCTGGCGGAGGAGCACGACGACAAGATCGACGCCGCCGTCGCCAAGCTCGGCGACGTGGTCGACGACCGCACCGACCACAAGCACTCCGACCACATCGACCGCGCCGTCCGCGAGATCCAGGACCGCACCTGACCTCCCCCCGCCGCCCCCACCTGGGGGATGGCGGAGTCCCTGCTGCGGGCGGGTCCTGCCCGTTCCGTGTCGAGCGACCCACGATGACGCAGCGGTGGGCGGAGCTGACGTTCGTGCACTGGGCGTTCGACCCGGCGGTGGTGTCGCGACTGGTGCCCGCGCACCTGCGGGTCGAGGTCCTCGACGGCGCCGCCTGGGTGGGACTGGTGCCGTTCCGGATGCGGGTGGCGAGCGCAGGCGGCCGGGGGTTCGGGCCGGTGACGACGTTCTGCGAGACGAACGTACGGACCTACGTGGTCGACGCTGAGGGCCGGCACGGGGTGTGGTTCCTCTCGCTGGACGCCGCGCGGCTCGGCGCCGTCGTCGTCGCCCGCACGCGGTTCCGGCTGCCGTACTTCTGGTCGTCGATGGCGCTGACCCGGGTCGGTGACGAGATCACCTACCGGTGCCGGCGGCGGGCCCCGCGTCCGGCGGCGGCGGAGAGCCGGGTGCGGGTGCGCATCGGTGCGCCGTTCGCCGCCGCCGACCTCGGCCCGCGCGAGCACTCCCTGACCGCCCGTTGGCGGCTGTTCAGCGCCGCCGGCGGGCGGCGCCGCCACGCCCCGGTCTGGCACGAGCCGTGGCCGCTGCACCGCGCCGACCTGCTCGACGTCGACGATCACCTGCTCACCGCGGCCGGGCTGCCGCATCCGACCGGCGACCCGCTCGTGCACTACTCGCCGGGCGTCGACGTCCGGATCGGAGCGCAGCGACCGTAATGGTGGTTTCGCGCCCGCCGATGCCGGTGCGGTGGTTCCTGCGCAGCGGCGGGCGGGTTGCGGCGCCCCGCGGCCAGGCGGTGAGGCGCGGTTGCGCGGAACCGCCTGTGGTGCTTGCGCGGCGCGGGGGTCGGCGGGAGGCTGGCTCGGGAGAATGTTCCGTTCGGTGTGATTTTTTCGTCCGCGGGCAGTCCTCGGGTCTCGCCCGAGGTGAGGGTCGACCGCCATGCCGTCCGGTCTGGCGCGAGGGGGTGCGCGGTGGCCGTCCCGTTCCAGACCGATCCGGATCGGCTGCGGGCTCGGCTCGCCGCCTGGCTCGCCGAGCATCCCGCCGATGCCACCGGCCCGGCGGGTGGTGGCCCGGCGGGTGGTGGGACGGCGGGGGTGCGGTGGGAGGTCGGTGAGCCGACCGTGCCGTCGGGGCAGGGGTTCTCCGGGGAGCTGGTGTTGCTGCCGGCGACCCGGATCGGGCCGGACGGGCAGCGGGTCTCCTTGCCGCTGGTCGTGCGGATGGCGCCGCGGCGGTTCCGGCTCTACCCGTGGGACCGGTTCGCCGAGCAGTGCCGCGTCACCGAGATCCTGGCCCGCGACACCGACGTCCCGGTGCCGCCGGTGTACGGTCACGAGCTCGACCCGGAGGTGCTCGGCGCGCCGTTCGTCGTGCTCGGTCGGGTCGACGGCGACGTGCCCGCCGACCTCCCGCCCTACCACATGCAGGGCTTCATGATCGAGATGGCGCCGGCCGCGCGGGCCAGGGTCTGGGACGCGGGCCTGGTCGCGATGGCCGGGATCCACCGGCTCGACCCGCAGCGGCTCGGGCTCGACTTCGCAGGGCAGCCCGAGTACGGCCCGGTCGGAGCGGTCCAGCAGCTCGCCGCCTACGAGCGTCACCTGGAGTTCTTCGCCGTCGACGAGGCCGCCCGGGGCGTGGTGGACGACGCGCTGGCCTGGCTGCACGACCATCCGCCGGCCGAGCGCCATCCCGTCCGGCTGGTGTGGGGGGACGCCCGGATCGGGAACCTGATCTTCCAGGGGGAGCGGGTCGCGGCCGTGCTCGACTGGGAGATGGTGTCGCTTGGCCAGCCCGAGACCGACCTCGGCTGGTTCCTGCACCTCGACCGCCACCTCGGCGAGGGCGTCGGGTTGGCGCGTCTGCCCGGCCTGCCGGACCGCGCGGCGACGGTGGCCCGCTACGCCGAGCTCCTCGGCCGGCCGATGGAGGACATGGATTACTACCTCCTGCTCGCCTCGCTGCGTCACACCCTGCTCGCGGCCCGGGTCACCCGGCTGATCCGCCAGTACGAGCTGTTGCCGCCCGACCTGGTGCCGCCGATCGACCAGTTCGCCGCCCGGCTGCTCGCCCGCGTACTCGACGAGGCCCGCGCCGGCGTGGGCTCGGGGGCTGCCTGACGCCCGGCGTGGCAGTCCAGACACTCGCAGTTCAGATTTTGTCAGTCCAGGTTTATCAACCTAGCCTGATGAAATGCCCTCGGACCCCGACGACCAGCCCGACGACCTTCCAGAGGTCCTTCCTGACATCCGTCAGATCGCCGTCGCCCTGCGGCTGAGCCTCGGGATGCTCGTGCGCCGGCTGCGCCAGGCCCAGCCCGCGGGGGAGCTGACGATGCCCGAGTCGGCGGCGCTGGCCCGCCTGGACCGGGGCGGCCCGGCCACGGCGGCGGCGCTGGCCCGGCTCGAGCAGATCAGCCCGCAGGCCATGGGCGCCACCCTCGCCGCACTGGAGGCTCGCGGCCTGGTCGAACGCCGTCGCGATCCGGCTGACGGCCGGCAGGTGATCCTCTCACCGACCGGGTCGGGGCTCGCGGCGCTGCGCAGCCGCCGCGACGCGCGCACCGAACTGCTCACCGGGGCGCTGTCGGCCGGGTTCACCCGGGCCGAACTGGACCAGCTCGCCGCGGCCGCGCCGCTGCTCGAACGCCTCGCGGAACGCGTCTGATGCCGGCCTCCGGGCCGCGGACATCCGGCGCGGGGAGGTTCGGCGCGGGGAGGTTCGGCGCGGGGAGGTTCGGCGCGGGGAGGTTCGTCGCGGCGGCGGGTGTGGACGACAACTACCGGTGGGTGGTGCTGGCGAACACGACCGCGGCGGTGTTCATGTCCGCGCTCGACGGGTCGATCGTTCTCATCGCGTTGCCGCCGATCTTCCGCGGCATCCACCTGGACCCGCTGGCCCCGGGTAACGTCGGCTACCTGCTCTGGATGATCATGGGCTACCGGCTTGTGCAGGCGGTGCTCGTCGTCGCCCTGGGCCGGCTCGGTGACCTGTTCGGCCGGGTCCGGATCTACAACGCCGGGTTCGCGGTGTTCACGCTCGCCTCGATCCTGCTGTCGTTCGACCCGTTCGACGCCGGCCGCGGGGCGCTGTGGCTGATCGGCTGGCGGGTGCTGCAGGCGGTCGGCGGGTCGATGCTGACCGCGAACTCCGCCGCGATCCTCACCGACGCCTTCCCCGCCGAGCAGCGGGGCTTCGCGCTCGGCATCAACCAGGTCGCCTCGCTCGCCGGCCAGTTCGTCGGCCTCGTCGCCGGCGGCGTGCTCGCCGTGCTGGACTGGCGGGCGGTCTTCTGGGTGAACGTGCCCGTCGGGGTGTTCGGGACGGTGTGGGCGTACCGGCGGCTGCGCGAGACCGCCACGCCGCGCGGCGGCCCCCGGCGCATCGACTGGTGGGGCAACATCACCTTCGCGGTCGGCCTGGCCGCCGTGCTGATCGCCGTCACCGAGGGCCTGCAGCCCTACCGCGGGCACGCCATGGGCTGGACCAATCCCGCGGTCGTCGGCCTGCTCGTCGGGGGAGTGGCGCTGCTCGCCGCCTTCGTCGCCGTCGAGCGGCGGCACCCCGATCCGATGTTCACGCTCGGGCTGTTCCGGATCAGGGCGTTCGCCGCCGGCAACGTCGCCGGGCTCGCCGTGTCCGTCGCCCGCGGCGGCCTGCAGTTCATGCTCATCATCTGGTTGCAGGGGATCTGGCTGCCGCTGCACGGCTACGACTACGAGGACACGCCCCTGTGGGCCGGGATCTACCTGTTGCCGTTGACCGTCGGCATCCTCGTCGCCGGGCCGGTCTGCGGCTTCCTGTCCGACCGGTTCGGCGCCCGTGGCCTCGCCTCCGCCGGGATGGCCGTGTTCGCCGGCAGCTTCGTCGGCCTGATGCTGCTGCCCGTCGACTTCCCGTACTGGGCGTTCGCCCTGTTCATCGGGCTGAACGGGATCGGCGGCGGGATGTTCGCCGCCCCCAACTCCTCGGCGATCATGGGCAGCGTGCCGGCGGAGCAGCGCGGCGCCGCCTCGGGGATGCGCGCGACGTTCCAGAACTCCGGCACCGCGCTGTCCATCGGCGTGTTCTTCTCGCTGATGATCGCGGGTCTCGCGGCCACCCTGCCGGACGCGCTGGACGGCGGCCTGCGCGCGCAGGGCGTGCCGGCGGGGGTCGCCCACGATGTCGCCGCGCTGCCGCCGGTGTCGTCGCTGTTCGCCACCGTCCTCGGCGTGAACCCGGTCGAGCACCTGCTGTCGGCCGGCGGCGGACTGGCCGCCGTGCCGTCCGCGAACCGGGCGACGCTGACCGGCCGCGAGTTCTTCCCCGAGCTGCTCGCCGGGCCCTTCCACCACGGGCTCGTCATCGTGTTCGCGGTCGCCGCCGTGCTCGGCGTGCTCGCCGGCCTCGCCTCGGTGCTGCGCGGGGCGTCGGTGCCGAGCGGCGCCACCCCCGCCCGCCCGGCCGGTCCGCCCGCGCCCGGGGCGCCGCCGGTCGGGGTAAAGATCGGGCGGCAGTCCGAGAGGATCATCGAGGAGGCGCCCGATGCGCATAGCGGTGACGACGCCGACGGGCAACGTCGGCCGGCACGCGGTAGTGATGCTGGTCCGGGCGCCGAGTCCAGGCCGTGCAGCGAGGGCGTGGGCAGGCCGGGCCGCGATTCCTGACGATCACTGCCAGAGGACGGCGCGGGTACGGCCGCCGGGGAGCTGCGCGGCGCCGACGACCTGACCGCGGTCGTTGATCGCCGCGGCGTGGCTCTCCCCGCCGCCGAGATCGCCGAGACCGGTCATCCGGCCGTCGCACCAGCGGAAGCCGTAGCGGTGGCCGTCGGCGGTGGTGCTGTCACCGATCACGTCCCCACGGTCGTTGATCGCGATGGGCACGCTGGTCGTGCCGCCGAGGGTCCCGAGGTCTCGCGGCCGCCCGAGGTCCCAGCGCACACCGTGGCCGGGCTGGCCGCCGGCGTCGGACGTCTGCCCGACGACCTGCCCGGCGTCGTTGACGGCCGTCGCCTCACTGGTGCGGTCGGGCAGGGCGGCGCCGAGGTCGATCAGGCGCCGGCCGAGCCACACGACCGCGTGACGGGAGCCGGTGGCGGTGTCCGCCCAGCCGACGATGTCCCCGCGGTTGTTGATGTCCGTCGCCCAGGCCGCGCCCCCACCGGGCAGCGTGGGCAGCGCGTCGAGCCGGCCGCCGGCCCAGCGGGCCACGCGGGCGTGGTTGCCGTCCGCGTCGCTGACCCGCACGGCGATCTGGCCGCCGTCGCTGATCGCCACGCCGTCGCTCGACGTTGCGGGCGGGGCGCCGAGGTCGATGGTCTGGCCGCGCCACCAGCGCACCGCGCGCCTGTTCCCGTCGGGCCCCGGCAGGGCGCCGACGACCTCACCGCGTTCGTTCTGGCCGCCGACCGGAAAGCCGGTGTCGACGGTGCCGCGCCCGGCGCCGAGCACGAACCCGGTGTTGAGCCTGTCCCGGTGCGGCACGAACCCGGCGATCTGATCATCATTGTTGATCTCGGACGGGCCGGGGGCGTCGTCCGGCAGCGCCGCCGACCGCCCCGCCGCCCAGCGGAAGCCGTGCAGGTCGTACGAGCCGCCGGAGGCGGTCCCGACGATCACCCCGCGGTCGTTGATCGCCGCCGCGGAGTGGTAGGGCAGGTCGGGCGCGAACCCGAGATCGACCGGCGCGACCGGTTGGTCGGATCCGCCGGCCACCGGCCGCGGCCCCGCCCGCTCGCCGGTCGCGGCCTGCGCCGCCGGCCCCGCCATCGGGATCGTCGCCAGCACCGCCGCAGCGGCGGAGGCCATGAGGGTACGCACCGAGCGCATCGTCGTCCTCTCCACGGGTCCCGGCCCCACCCCACGGCCGCATCGTCAGATGCGGGACAGTGTCCAGGGCGCTACGCGTCCGACCGTGGTTGACACTCCGTGATGACCTGTTGGCGGCGGCTGGTCAGTAGATGTCGCGCAGGTAGCGGCGGTCGGCGGTGAGCTGGCGGACGTAGGCGGCGGCGTCGTCGGCGTCGAGTCCGCCGTGCAGGGCGACGATCTCGCGCAGCGTGCGGTCGACGTCCGCGGCCATCCGGCTGGCGTCGCCGCAGACGTAGAGGTGGGCGCCGTCCTGCAACCACGACCACAGCCGGGCGCTGTGCTCGCGCATCCGGTCCTGGACGTAGACCTTCGACCGCTGGTCGCGGGAGAAGGCGACGTCCAGGCGGTGCAGCGTGCCGTCCNCCTGCAGCGCGGCGAGCTCCTCGGCGTAGTAGAAGTCGGTGGCCCGGCGCTGCTCGCCGAAGAACAGCCACGTCCGGCCGCGGGCACCGCGGGCGCGGCGGTCCTGCAGGAACGCGAGGAACGGGGCCACACCCGTCCCCGGTCCGATCATCACCAGCGGCGTGTCCGGGTCGGCCGGCGGACGGAAGTGGGCCGAGCGCTGCACGAACACCGGCACCGGCGCCTCACCGGGTCCGTCGGCGAGGAACGTCGAGCACACGCCCCCGCGGGCCCGGCCGCCCCGACCGTCGAACCGGACCACCGACACGGTCAGATGCACCTCGCCGGGATGGGCCAGCGGGCTCGACGAGATCGAGTACAGCCGGGGCTGCAGCCGCCGCAGCACCCCCGCCCACTCGGCCGCCCCGGCCCGCACGGGCAGCTCGGCGAGCACGTCCGCCGCCTGGCGTCCCCACGTCCATTGCGCGAGCGCGTCGGAGTTGTCCGGGCGCAGCAGGGTGTGCAGGTCGCGGTCACCGCTGCGCTCGGCGACGAACCNCAGCAACGCCGGAGTGATCCCCGTGATGTCCAGGTGGCTGCGCAGCGCCGTGGCGAACGGCATCTCGCCCACCCCGCTGACGGGCACGGGCTGGCCCGGGTCGGCACCGGTGCGCTCCAGCCACTCCGCGACGAGGTCGGCGCCGTTCACCGGCCAGACGCCGAGGGCGTCACCGACCTCGTAGGTCAGCGCGGTGCCGGCGGTGCGGAAGGCGAACCGCCGCACCTCCTTCGCTGAACCGGGCCGGCTGAGCAGCTCGTTGCCGATCAGCGGCGCGGCGGTCGGCGCGGTGCGGGAGGGCCGGCTTGCGACGGTGGCCGGCGCCGTGCCCGCCGGGTTCTCCGGGCCGGCGGGCCTCGCAGGGCCGGCCGGCTTCCTGGGGGCGCCGTGGTCCGCGGGGGCCAGCGCGGCGAGCACGGCGTGAAGCCAGCTCGCGGCGTCCTGCTCATAGTCCGGTTCGCAGTCTGTCCGGGGCACCAGTCGCACCGCGCCGAGCTCGCCGAGCCGCTCGTCGACGCGTCGGCCGTGGCCGCAGAAGTCGGCGTAGCTGGAGTCGCCGAAGGCGAGAACGGCGTAGCGCAGGTGCGGCAGGCGGGGCGCATCCGGCGCCGACAGCGACTCCAGGAAGTCGCCGCCGTTGTCCGGCGCCTCGCCGTCGCCGAAGGTGCTCGTGATGACGAGCAGGTCGCCGCCGTCGCGCAGCTCTTCGGGCGAGAACTCACCCATGGACCGCACCCGCGCCGTCCAACCGGCGGTGGTGAGCCGCTCGGCGGCGGTCGTGACGGCGAAGTCCTCGGCGGTGCCCGTCTGGGACGCCCACAGCACGGTGACCTCCCGCGTCCCCGGTCCCGTCCCGTCCTCCGCGTCNTCCACGGGGGCGAGCGGGGGCACGGAGGCGAGCGGGGGCACGGGGGTCCGGGAGAACGCCCCGGCGAGCGCGCCGTTGACCCACACCGCCTGCGCGGGGGAGAGGGGAGAACCGGGCGGCAGGACCGGAACCCCGCCCGGTGCCCCCGGGACCGCACCGCCCAGGGCGGCGACGAAACCCGCGAGGTAGCGCCGCTCGTCGTCGCCGAGGGCCGGCGCGGCGATTGCCCGCAGGCCGAACAGCTCCCCGAGCGTCTCCGCCGCGGTCGGCGTCTCCGCCGCGGTCGGCGTCTCCGCTGCGGTCGGCGTCTCCGCTGCGGTCGGCGCGGTTCGCGCGTCCGCGGGAGGGGCGCTCGCCGCGGGGAGATCGGCCGGCGCGGTGGGCGACGCGGCGGCGACCCGGATGAGGGAGACCGCGCAGACCTTCAGCTCCGGCTGGAACGAGATCGGGTCGACGGCGTCGGAGGTGACCGCGTTGACGCTGAGGTACTCGCCGAACAGGTCGTTCCAGTGGATCGGGGCGAAGCAGCTCCCGGGAAGCACCCGGTCGGTCACGACCGCCGGCAGCACCGCCCGTCCGCGCCGGGAGGCGACCTCGACCGCGTCGCCGTCGCCGATCCCGAGGGCCTCGGCGTCGCGCGGATGGATCTCGACGAACGGGCCCGGGTTGAGCCGGTTGAGCTTCGCGACCTTGCCGGTCTTGGTCAGGGTGTGCCACTGGTGTTGGACGCGGCCGGTGTTCAGCACGAACGGGAAGTCGTCGTCGGGCAGTTCGGCGGCGGGCAGGTGCGGACGCGGATGGAACACCGCCCGCCCCGACGGGGTCGCGAACGCCAGGCGCGGCCGTGTCCCGTCGGGCCGTTCGACGAGGCGCTGGCTGACCCCGTCGTTGCGGTACCGGACGGGGTTGCGCGCCGGGCCGTCCGCCGCCGCGGCCGGCCACTGCACCGGCGTCTCGCGCAGCCGGTCGTAGCTGACGCCGCGCAGGTCGTAGCCGGTCAGCGGGTTGTGGAAGGCCCGGATCTCCGCGAAGACCTCCTTGGCGTCGCGGTAGGCGAAGGCGTCGGCGTAGCCCATCTCGGCGGCGACCCGGGCGATGAGCCGCCAGTCCGCCATGGCCTGGCCGGGCGGGTCGGCGGCCTGCTGCACCAGGGTCAGGTTCCGCTCCGAATTGATCATGATGCCGGTGCTCTCGGCCCACATCGCGGCGGGCAGCAGCACGTCGGCGTAGGCGTTCGTCTCCGTCTCGGCGAACGCGTCCTGGGCGACGACGAACTCGGCCGCCTCCAGCCCCTCGATCACCGTGCGCCGGTTGGCGACCGAGGCCACCGGGTTCGTGCAGATGATCCAGCAGGCCCTGATCTCGCCGGCGGCCATCCGGGCGAACATGTCGACAGTGCCCCGCCCGGCGTCGGTGCGCAGCGTGCCCGCCGGCAGGCCCCACTGCTGCTCGACGAAGGCGCGGTCGTCCGCGGCCACCACCGAGCGCTGCCCCGGCAGGCCCGGACCCATGTAGCCCATCTCCCGCCCGCCCATCGCGTTCGGCTGGCCGGTCAGCGAGAACGGGCCCGCGCCCGGCCGGCAGATCGCCCCGGTCGCCAGGTGCAGGTTGCACAGCGCGTTGGTGTTCCAGGTGCCGTGGGTCGACTGGTTCAGGCCCATCGTCCACAGGCTCATCCACGCCCCGGCCGCGCCGATCCACTGCGCCGCCCGGCGGATGTCCGCCGCCGGGATGCCGGTGATCTCCGCGACCCGGTCCGGCGGGTAGTCCGCGAGGAACGCCGGCATCGCCGCCCAGCCCTCGGTGTGCTCGGCGATGAACGCCTCGTCGATGTGACCGCCGGTGACCAGCAGGTGGAGCAGGCCGTTGAGCAGCGCGAGGTCCGTGCCCGGGTTGATCTGGAGAAACAGGTCGGCCTTGGCGGCCGTCGCGGAGCGCCGGGGGTCGACGACGATGAGCCGGGCACCGGCCTTGACCCGGTCGAGCAGCCGCAGGAACAGGATCGGGTGACAGTCGGCCATGTTCGCGCCGATGACGAAGAACACCTCGGCGTGGTCGAAGTCCTCGTACGAGCCGGGCGGGCCGTCCGCGCCGAGCGACAGCTTGTAGCCGCTGCCAGCGCTGGCCATGCACAGCCGCGAGTTCGACTCGATCTGGTTGGTGCCGACGAACCCCTTCGCCAGCTTGTTCGCCAGGTACTGCGCCTCCAGCGACATCTGCCCCGAGACGTAGAACGCGACCGCGTCGGGGCCGTGGGTGTCGACGATCCGGCGCAGCTCCCGGGCGACCCGGCTGATGGCGGCGTCCACGTCGACCGCCGCCGGCTCGCCCTGCCGGTCGCCGCGCACGAGCGCGCTGGTCAGCCGGCCCGGCGCGGCCAGCATCTCCGCGCTGGTGGCGCCCTTGGTACACAGCCGGCCGCGGTTGGCCGGATGGTCGCGGTCGCCCGCGACCTTGACGACGCGGCGCCGGCCGTCGTCGCCCGTCTCGACGTCGAGCACCATCCCGCAGCCGACCCCGCAGTAGGAGCAGACCGACCGCACCTGACCTGCCATGTCCTGGCGGGTCGGGGCCGGATGGGCGGGTGCGGTCATGGGTGGTCCCCTCCCTGACCAGGGACAGCCGGGCGATGTCCGCACCGACTGTAGGAACGACCCGTTTCGCGGGCATCGCGCGCGCCGGCGGCGGCGGTAACGTCGCGCGCACCTCGGCTGCCAGCTCCATGTGAGACTTGGGGCGCCGGTGCCACGGCGTCCGTACGATGGGCCATCGTGGATCTCGAAGCTGACCGGGTGGCCCACCTGCTCGCCGCGCAGGCCCGCGCGGCGGAGCTGTTCGACGAGGTTGCCGTGCGGGGCCTGATCACCCCCGGCCGCGGGGAACGTGAGGTCAGTGACCAGATCTGCGACCTCGCCCACGAGATGTTCGGCGTCGAGCGGCACTGGCACAAACGGATCGTCCGGGCCGGCCCGAACACCCTGTACCCCTACGCCGACAACCCGCCCGACCGGCCGATCGGCGCCGACGACATCGTCTTCTGCGACTTCGGGCCGGTCTTCGACGGCTGGGAGGCCGACTTCGGCCGCACCTTCGTCCTCGGCGACGACCCGGTCAAGCACCGGCTGCTCGCCGACCTACCGCGGATCTTCGATGCCGGCCGCCGGTACTTCGAGGCCCGCCCGGACATCACCGGCGCCGAGCTGTACGCCGCCGTCAGCCAGCTCGCCGCCGACGCCGGCTGGGCCTACGGCGGCCCGCTCGCCGGCCACCTCATCGGCGAGTTCCCGCACGCCCGCATCCCCGGCAACAAGATCGACTACTACGTCACCCCCGGTAGCGACCAGCCGATGCGGCGGGTCGACGTCGACGGCCGGCCCTGCCACTGGATCCTGGAGATCCACCTCGTCGACCGTGCCGCCGGTTTCGGCGGCTTCCACGAGGAACTCCTCGACGTCGGCCACCGCTGACGCCGCTCCGTAGCCCGAGTGGCTGCAAGTCGATTACGAGCCGCACACCGAGCGTCCCGCCTGATCCGAACCTCGGCGATCATGGTGTCCGTGGAACCGCACCAACTTGTCGGGCTCTCGCTCCCACTCTTGCAATCTTAGTATTTCGCGAGACAGTACCTCGCTCCAACTCTGATCTTGCTGTCGGAGCCGACGCTCCGCGCTCCGCGCCGATCTTACCTGTTTGTCGTTGGGGCCGCGGGGGAGAGCGGTGCTGTTCGGCCCGCGGTCGGGGATCCCCCGCAAGCGGCCGGTGGTGCCGATGGATCGGATCCGGCTCCCCCTATCTGTCGGCGCGGCGGACATCTCCTTCGGATCGGCGCGGCGCATGCCGAAGGTACTCATGCATCGAGAGCCTGCCTTCTACTAGCCCCGCGTGCCGGTCTCGGTGGCCACCGTGCCGCACGCGCCGCACGCCACGCCGATATCCGACGTGATGCACCACTGTCGGCAAATCCGGTAGAAGATGTTGCGTTATGTCGGGGGTTGATGACGGCACGGTTGGGTGGGACTTCTTTATCTCCTACACCGCTGCTGATCGGCGGTGGGCAGAGTGGATGGCCTGGCAGTTGGAGGCCGCAGACTACCGAGTGCTGATTCAGGCGTGGGACTTCGTACCTGGATCCGACTGGCGAGTCAAGATGGAACAGGGTGTCACTCGCGCGACGCGGACGATCGCGGTCCTCTCGGAGTCTTATCTTGCGTCGGTCTATGGAGGCGAGGAGTGGAGGGCTGCGCGCGCCGCCGATCCGGAAGGACTTATCCGGAAGTTGCTGCCCGTCAGGATCGACGACTGTGATCGTCCGGGTACGCTGGCGACGGTTGTGTCGATCGACTTGTTCGATCTTCCTGCCGACGTGGCCCGGCTACGTTTTCTTGCGGCTGTAAACGCTTCGTTGAAAGGTCGGGTGAAACCGGATACCGAGCCTGCCTTCCCGCGGCGTGATGTGTCGAACGCGCCACCATCTTTTCCTGACCCACTTTCGGTTGCGCAAGAGTCTATGCCAAGGCTGATCTTTAGACCTCTTGCCGGCCATGTCGGAGGAGTGTGGTCGGTGGCGTTTGCGCCGGACGGGAGAACATTAGCCACCGCCAGTAGAGATGAGATGGTGAGACTGTGGGATGTGGCTGACCCGAGTCAAGCGCGTGCCCTTGGTGATCCTCTCTTTGGCCATACTGATTGGGTGTCGTCGGTGGCGTTTGCGCCGGACGGCCGGACTCTGGCGTCTGCCAGCCAAGATGAGACGGTGCGGCTGTGGGATGTGGCTGATCCGACTCGGCCACGTTCTTTGGGAAAGCCCCTCTTTGGCCACTCCGGTGGTGTGTGGTCGGTGGCATTTGCGCCGGATGGGCGGACTCTGGCTTCCGCCAGCGACGATAGGTGTGTTGCGCTTTGGGATGTTGCCGACCTGAGTCGCCCGCGCAGGCTCGGTGCTCTTCTCACCGGTCACACCGACGGAGTGTTGTCGGTGGCGTTTTCGCCAGACGGACGGACTCTTGCCACCGCCAGTGACGATAGTACGGTGCGGCTGTGGGCGATCAAGGGTGAGAAGGATCAAGACGGCCAGCCTGACCATAGCTGATACAGGCAGGGGTCCTGCTCGATCAGGCGTCGGACGGCTGGGGGCTCGGAGGAAGGCCGCTTTATGGTCAGCCGGCCTGGCGGTCGGCTCGGTACTGGGCGGCCTGGGTGAGCAGGATGGTCTGCAGACGGCGTACCGCGGCGGGCAGGTGGCGGGTCCGGCGGCGTTGGACGACGAGGATGACCGTGGCGTCGTCGGTCTCGAGCGGGCGATAGGTGATCAGGCCGGCGCGTTCCAACGGGTCGCCCGCGATGCTGTAGTCGGGCAGGACGGTCACGCCCAGGCCCTGGGCGACCATGAGCTTGCCCATCTCCGCGCCGTCGGTCGAATAGGACAGCGCCGGGTTGGCGTCGCGGAACAGCCGGTGCACATAGCGGTGCATCAGGTAGCCCGAGCGCATCGCGATGAACGGCTCGGACAGCAACTGCGCCGGTCGGATGCTGGTGTGGCGCGCCAGCGGGCTGTCGGTTCGGCAGCACAGCACGGCGCGGCCGCGGAACAGCTCGGCGGTCTCCAGGTCGGGGGCGACGTCGTCGCCGTCCATCAGGTTGACCAGGCCGAGATCGAGCCCGCCGTCGAGCAGCAGCCGGTGGATGTCGGCCTGCTGGGTGTTGACGACCTCGACCTGGGTGTTCGGCTGGGCGGCGCGGAACTCGATCAGGGCGGGGGCGAGCAACGGCACCGTGGCGGCGTTCACCGTCCCGATCCGGATCATGCGGCTGGAGCGATGCTGGTCGTCGGCGGCGGCGCGCAGCCGGTCAACCGACTCCAACACGTCGGTGATGTAGGGCAGCAGCTCGCCGCCGGTCGCGCTGATCGTCGCGCCGGTGCGGCGGCGGTCGAGCAGGGTCAGGCCGAGCTCGCGTTCCAGGTTGCGGATGGTTTCACTCAGCGCCGGCTGGGACAGGTGCAACGCCTCGCTCGCGGCCCGCATCGACCCGAGGCGGACGACCGCGGCGAGGCACTCGAGCTGTTCGATCCGCACCGCAGCAGCCTTCCTGCCCGGACGGTGCAAGGGCCGCCCTATCGCACCCTCGCCGAGCCCTGATTGACCGGTCCGGACGGCGCGGTCAGACTGGTCACCATGTCGATGGGCATTATAGGGATCGCCGGGCAGCACCGGCCGTCCGTCGATGCGGGCGCTGGTCGTGCCACCCTGGCCCGGCGTGCCTGTCGCCGGGCCGAGCCCTGTTGCCGGTCCGGACGATGTGGGGCCCGCCCCGCCGCCTGACCGACGGCACCGGCACCGGCCGCGGTCGGGTCAGTAACACCGCGCCGGCCTCGCCGGCTCGCCCTTCTCCGGGGCCGCTGCATTCTGCGTAGTGCCAGCATTCCCGTGCTCCGCATTCCCGTACCACCGGCATTGCGCCGTACCGCTGGTATTGCGCCGTACCGCTGGTATTTCGCGGTGCCGCCAGTGTTGCGCCGTGGCGAGATCACCGTGTTGGGGTAACGCCGTCCTGGGACTCTGCGTTTCAGCAGCACTGGGACTCGCCGTCATTCGTATTCGTCCTGCCGTCTGTTCGTTCTGTCGCCATGGAGGTACTACCCGATGTCAGATGACGTCGACGTCGGTCACGAGCCGATCAAGTTCGCCTACTGGGTGCCGAACGTCAGCGGCGGCCTGGTGGTCAGCAGGATCGAGCAGCGCACCGACTGGAGTTACGACTACAACCGGCGCCTCGCCGTGCTCGCCGAGAACAACGGGTTCGACTACGCGCTCAGCCAGGTCCGCTACATCGCGTCCTACGGCGCCGCCTACCAGCACGAGTCGACCGGCTTCAGCCTGGCGTTGCTGCTGGCGACCGAGCGGCTGAAGGTGATCGCCGCGATTCACCCGGGGCTGTGGCATCCGGGTGTGCTGGCCAAGTTCATCGCCACCGCCGACCAGCTCTCCGGCGGCCGGGCCGCCGTCAACGTCGTCAGCGGCTGGTTCAAGGACGAGTTCACCAAGCTCGGCGAGCCCTGGCTGGAGCATGACGAGCGGTACCGGCGCAGCGAGGAGTTCATCCGCTACCTGCGCGAGATCTGGACCGACGACCACGCCGAGTTCCGTGGTGACTTCTACCGCCTGCACGACTTCGACCTCAAGCCCAAGCCGGTGGCGGCCCTCGACCGGCCGCATCCGGAGATCTTCCAGGGCGGCAACTCCACCGCCGCGCGGGCGATGGCGGGCCGGGTGTCGGACTGGTACTTCAGCAACGGCCGCGACCTCGACGGCGTCAGCGAGCAGATCGCCGAGGTCGGCGCCGAGGCGGNCCGCCACGGCCGGCGCGTCCGGTTCGGCCTCAACGGATTCCTCATCGCCCGCGACACCGAGACCGAGGCCCGCGAGGTGCTCCGCGAGATCATCGCCAAGGCGGACCGGGAGGCCGTCGAGGGCTTCGGTTCCGCGGTGAAGCAGGCAGGCCGGTCCACCTCGGACGGCAAGGGCATGTGGCAGGACTCGGAGTTCGCCGACCTGGTCCAGTACAACGACGGCTTCCGCACCGGCCTCGTCGGCACGCCCGAGCAGATCGCCGAGCGCATCGTCGCCTACCGCCGCCGCGGCGTCGACCTGCTGCTGCTCGGTTTCCTGCACTACCTGGAGGACGTCGAGTACTTCGGCCGCCGCATCCTGCCGCTCGTGCGGGAGCTGGAGGCCGACGCCGCCGAACGCGGCGAGCTGGTCCGGGGAGCCTCCTGACGATGCCCGCCGACCGCCCGCACGCGGCCCACCGGCGGTTGGTCCGGCGGCGCCACGTCGACTACCGCCGCACGGGCAGCGCCCAGTGTCCGTGACCAGCCTCCGCCTCCGGGGTGCACGCGCACCACCACGTACGTGTCCATCTCCCTCATCGAGGAGCCCTGCATGTCTCTTGACGCCGACCGGCGACCGTCCCCAACCGCAGCCACGACCGCGACCGCCGCCACCGCGACCGCCACCACGACGACCGCCGCCACGACCGCCGACGACAACGCGGCGCGTTTCACCGCGGCGCTGGCCCGTGCCGATCTCGTCGCCGCCGAACTGCGCGCGACCGCCGCGGAGCGTGACCGCGCCAACCGCACCCCGCGCGCCGAGGTCGAACTGCTGCGCCGCCACGACCTGCTCGCCGTCCAGGAGCCCGTCGCCTACGGCGGCGACGGCCTTGACTACGCCCAGGCCTCCCAGCTCACTCGCCGCATCGCCCGCGGCGACACGTCCATCGCCCACCTGCTCGGCTACCACTACGCCCAGACCCGCATCGCTCCGCTGTTCGGCACGCCGGAGCAGGCCGACGCCCAGTCGCGGCGCAACGGCGCCGAGAAGCTGTTCTGGGGCGGCGTGCAGAACCCGCGCGGCGGCTCCGACCTGGTGCTGACCCGCGACGGCGACGCCTTCCGGCTGACCGGCCGGCGTTCGTTCGCCTCGGGGGCGAGCCTCGGCGACCAGTTGTCCGTCACCGCCGCGCTCGACGGCGAGCTCGTGTTCGTCTCGCTGCCCGCCGGGCGTGAGGGCTTCCAGGCCCTGCAGGACTGGGACAACATCGGCCAGCGGCTCACCGACTCCGGCGGCGTCGTGTTCGACAACGCCCGCATCGAACGCGCCGAGCTGCTCGGCGACGACCCGCTCACCGGCCGCACCCTGTCGCCCTACCAGACGCTGGTCACGCCGCACTGGCAGCTCGCGTTCGTCAACTTCTACATCGGCACCGCCGAGGGCGCGCTGGAGGAGGCACTCGACTGGACCCGCCTGCACGCCGCGCCGTGGGAGACCGCCGGCGTCGAGCGGGCCACCGACGACGCCTACATCCTGCAGACCGTCGGGGAGCTGCGCAGTGAGATCCGTGCCGCCGCCCTGCTGGCCGACCGGGCGGGTGCGGCGTTGCAGGACGCCCTGAACGTCGGCCCGGAGCTGACCGCGGACGAACGGGCCGAGGCGGCGATCGCCGTCTACGAGGCGAAGTACCTGACGACGAAGGTGTCGCTGGCGGCGGCGAGCCGGCTGTTCGAGATCCAGGGCTCGCGGGCGACGACCAGCGCCTACGGCTTCGACCGGCACTGGCGCAACCTGCGCACCCACACCGTCCACGACCCGGTGGCCTACAAGGCGCGCGAGGTCGGCGACTGGACGCTCAACCGCCGCGCCCCGGAGTTCTCGCTCTACCGCTGACCGGTCCGACCGTCCAGGGCTGCCCCTCGACCTCAGGGCTGCCCCTCGACCTCAGGAGTGCCGACGTGTCCGATCGTCCGTCCGCCGCCGCGACCGCGCCGGCCGTCGACCGTCCAGCCGCGGTGCTGCGTTCGGACGCCGAGGCGGTCGAGGTCGCGGGCTCGCTCGCGGCACGGTTCGCGGCGGGCGCCGCCACGCGGGACGCCGAGCGGCGGCTGCCCGCCGTCGAGGTCGAGGAGCTGTCCAGCTCGGGGCTGCTCGGCATCACCGTGCCGGCCCGTTTCGGCGGCGCGGACGTGGCGGTGGCGACGCTGGCCGAGGTGTTCCGGCTGCTCGCCACCGCCGACGCGAGCCTCGCCCAGATCCCGCACAGCCACTTCGTCTTCCTCGACGCCCTGCGCCGCCAGGGTGACACCCACCAGCAGGCCTTCTACTTCGCCCAGGCGCTTGCCGGACGGCGCTTCGCCAACGCGCAGACCGAGCGCGGCGGGCGGACCATCGCCGACGACGCCACCACGCTGCGCCGCGGCCCCGCCGGCGGCTACCTGCTCACCGGGGAGAAGTTCTACTGCACCGGCGCACTGTTCGCCCACTGGCTGGTTGTGCGCGCGGTCCTCGCCGACACCCCGGCGCGCCCCGACGGCTCGCCGGTCAAGGTGCTGGCCTACCTTCCCCGGGACGCCGCTGGCGTGCAGGTCGTCGACGACTGGGACGGCCTGGGCCAGCGCACCACGGCCAGCGGCACCGTCCGTCTCGACGAGGTGGCGGTCGAGGCCCGCCAGGTCGTCCCGTTCTCGTCGCTGTTCGACGGGCCGACGACGTACGGTGCCCGCGCGCAGGTCCTGCACGCCGCGCTGGACACCGGCATCGCCCGCGGCGCGCTCGACGCCGCCGTCGCGCAGGTCGCCACGGCCCGGCCGTGGTTCGAAAGCGGCGCGGCGCGGGCCGCCGACGATCCGCTGCTCGTCCAGCAGGCCGGTGAGCTGGAGATCGAGGTGCGAGCGGCGGAGGCGCTGCTGCGCGAGGCGGCGGCGGCCATCGACGCCGCCGAGCTCGACCCGACCGACGAGGCCACCGCGCGGGCGTCCGTCGCCACCGCCGTGGCCAAGGTCGCCGGCGCCCGGGCCGCGGTGCGCGCCGCGTCGGAGCTGTTCGAGCTCGGCGGCACCCGTGCGGCCGCCGGCGCGCTGAACCTCGCCCGCCACTGGCGCGACGGTCGTACCCACACCCTGCACGACCCGAGCCGCTGGAAGGTCCAGCACATCGGCCGCTGGCTGCTGTCCGGCACCCCGCCGCCCCGCCACGGCCAGCTCTGAACGCCCCGCCCGGCGTGCCCCCGCCGGACTCGCGATCCCTGGAGGTGTCCGCACATGACGCTGCGGCTGCACTGGTTCCTGCCCACCTACGGCGACTCGCGCTTCATCGTCGGCGGGGGTCACGGACTGCCCGCGGGGGTCGCGGCCGGCGACCGGCGGTCCACCATCGGCTACCTGTCGTCGATCGCGCGCGCCGCCGAGGAGTTCGGGTTCGCCGGCGCGCTCACCCCGACCGGGGCGTGGTGTCAGGACGCCTGGCTGACGACGGCGATGCTGGCCCGCGAGTCCGAGCGGCTGGCGTTCCTCATCGCGTTCCGGCCGGGCCTGCTGAGTCCGACGCTCGCCGCCCAGATGGCCGCCACGTTCAGCGCGCACGCCCCCGGCCGGTTGCTGCTCAACGTCGTGACCGGCGGGGAGGCCCACGAGCAGCGCGCCTACGGCGATCCTCTCGACAAGGAGGCCCGCTACGCCCGCTGCGACGAGTTCCTCGCCGTCGTGCGCCGGCTGTGGGCGGGGGAGACCGTCACCCACCGCGGCACCCACCTCGACGTCGAGGCCGCCCGACTGCCCACCCTGCCCGACCCCGTCCCGCCGCTGTACTTCGGCGGTTCCTCGTCCGCAGCCGGCCCCGTCGCCGCGACCCACGCGGACGTGTACCTGACCTGGGGCGAGCCGCTGGCCGCCGTCACCGAGAAGATCGCCTGGATCCGACGGCTCGCCGCGGAGCGCGGCCGCACCCTCCGCTTCGGCATCCGGCTGCACGTCATCACCCGCGACAGTGCCGAGGACGCCTGGCGGGAGGCCCGCCGCCTGCTCGACGCCCTCGGCGAGGACGTCGTCACCGCCGCGCAGGCCAGCCTGGCCCGCAGCGAATCCATCGGCCAGTCGCGGATGCTGGCCCTACACGCCCGCCACCGCGCCGACGGAAGCTGGCGCGACCCGCGTGCCCTGGAGATCGCCCCGAACCTGTGGGCCGGAGTCGGGCTGGTGCGCGGCGGCGCGGGCACCGCGCTGGTCGGCAGCCACGCTGAGGTGGCCGAACGGATCGCCGAGTACGCCGCGCTGGGCATCGACGAGTTCGTCTTCTCCGGCTATCCCCATCTGGAGGAGCTGTACTGGTTCGGCGAGGGCGTCCTGCCGCAGCTCGCCCGCGCCGGCCTGTTCGCTCCCGCTGCGGCACCGGCTCCCGCGTCCATTGCCTCCGCCGACACCGGTAACCGCCCCTTCCTCCCCGCCGCCGCCCACTGATCGCCACCGGTCCTCACGCCCGGCCGGCGCGGGCCGCTCCGGGCACGGTCAGAGGGGACGGCAGGCCTGGGTGAGAGTCCAGCCGGCGGCGGGTTCGGCGGGGACGCGACGGTGCAGCAGGGTGGCGGTCAGCGGGGCGACGTCGATGCGCCAGAACACCTCCGGCGGGCAGCGCAGCACGAGGAGCAGCGCCGCGCGGACCACCGCCGGATGGGTCACCGCGATGACATTGCCCGTGATGACATTTCCCGCAGTGACATTGCCCGCAGTGACATTCCCCGGTTCGCCGCCCAACCGCGCGAGCCAGCCACCGACCCGGTCGAGCAGGTCCAGCCGCGACTCGCCGCCCGGCGGCGTCATCGCCGGGTCCTCATGCCACCGCCGCAGGCTGTCCAGGGGCACCTCGTCCAGCCCGCGGCCCCGCCAGTCACCCACGTCCAGGTCCCGCAGCGCGGCTTCGATGCCCGCTGCGGGCACGGTCCCGCTCCCGTCGACGTCCGCGGGCGGGTCGGCGCCGGGAAGGGCTAGCGCCTGAGCGGTCTGCCGGGCGCGGGCGGAACCGTCGGTGAGCACCCGCGCCCGGCCGGGCAGCACGCCGCCCGCCACGGCCTGGGCCGCGAGCGCGGCGCGGCGCCGGCCATCGGGGTCGAGGTCCTCGTCGACCGGGAATCGGGCGGCCCGCAGCGCCGACGTCGGTGCCGCGCTCACCAGCGCCAGCCGCAAGGTTGCGCCACCTGTCACCGAGAATTCCGGAGGATGCCCCGGCCTTCAGGCCGGGGAGGAATCCGGCTCCCCGCACCCGCACCCGCAGAGCGGGGTAGGGATAGGCGATGCACCATCAGGTGAACTGCTGTGCGAACGCGGCCTGTGACAGGTGGATGATTTTCCTGTTCGGGGAATAGTCGTCTTCTTTGATGGTTTCGGTGATGTGGGGGTGCGGGTCGCCCGGGAATCTCAGGACCTTCTTCTCCGCGGTCCCGGTGGGTTGGGATCGGTTGATGTCGAGGTTCCGGCTGTATCCCGACGTGGCACAGGAAGAGGCTCTTCTGGTGCATTGTGGGCATGCGCGGTTCGTGTGGAACCTGTGTGTGGAGCAGCAGCCGTGGTGGAACCCGCGGTGTGGCCCCGCTCCCGGTTACGCCGAGTGGAACCGGGAGTTGACCGCGGCGCGGGGCGCGTGTGACTGGCTGGCTGCTGGGAGTGTGATCGTGTAGCAGCAGGCGTTGCGGGATTTTGCCGCCGCGAGGGCGAACTTTTTCGGTGGTTCGCATCGGCGGCCGACGTGGCGTCGGCGCGGGCGGGGTGAGGGGTTCCGGATCGTCGCGGTCAGGTCGGGTGATGTGCGGCAGGTCAACCGCCGCTGGTCGCAGGTGCGGATCCCCAAGGTGGGCTGGGTCAGGTTTCGCCGTAGCCGCACCGTTCCGGATGCCAGGTCCTACCGGATCACGCGGGATCGTGCGGGTCGCTGGCATGTCGCGTTCGCCGCGGTGCCCGACCCGATTGGCGCCCCGGGGACCGGTGGGGTCGTCGGGGTCGACCGGGGTGTGGCGGTGTCGGCGGCGTTGAGCACCGGGGAGTTGCTGCGCTGCCCCGGGCTGCGCCCCGGTGAGGCGGCCCGACTGGTCCGGTTGCAGCGTCGCCTCGCCCGAGCCAGACGGGGATCGAAGCGGCGGGCCCGGTTGGTCGGGCAGATCGCCCGGGTGCAAGCCCGGGAGGTCGACCGGCGTAAGGACTGGGTCGAGAAGATCAATCCTGCGTGGACGTCGCAGACCTGCAACACCTGCGGGACCCGGGATCGGGCGGCGCGGGAGAGTCAAGCCGTCTGCCGCTGCCGCTGCCGCTGCCGGGGCTGCGGGCAGCAGGCGCACGCGGACGTGAACGCGGCACGCAACAGCGTCCTGGGGCATCAGTGGGCAACCACGTGGGTGACTGCGCGGGGAGGCGACGCCAACAGGCGGCCTGCGAACCGCGAACCCCAACACTGCACACCTCCTCTCCTGGCGGACGGGTAGATGTTGGAATCCCCCGCGTTCACGCCGAGGAGGATGTCAATCGGCCGCCGCGCGCACCGGTGACGGTAGCCTGAGGAACACCGCCAGGTCACGGGAGGTCGAGGTCGACGCCGACCAGGGAAACGATGCGGTGGACAGGCCGTGGAGCGAAAAATGGTCACGGACCGGTGGTTACACCGTCGCGTATCCCGACGCGGGCACAGCCGTCGCGACGGCAGCCGACGACGAGTCGCCGGACCTGCCGGCGCAACCGTCGGACTCGTTGGACTCGCCGGAGCGAGTCACCGCGACCCGTCGGACCCGCACCACCCGGCGCTGGCGCCCCGGTCGCCGTGCCGGGATCGTGTTCATCGTCCTGGTGGCGCTCGTCGCGCAGTTCCTCGTCGCCGACCGAGTCGCCGTCGCGTTCGCGAAACGGGAGATGGCCAGCCAGATCCGCAGCGGCGCCCTGGCCGACCTGCCGTGTGACACCCCCCCGCCGACGGTTTCCGACGTCAGCATCGGCGGCTTCCCGTTCCTCACCCAGGTGCTGACCGGATCATTCTCCGACGTCGGCATGACCATGACCGGCCTGCCCACGACCGGCCCCCGCATCGAGCGGATCAGCGCACACGTCCGCGGCGTCCACGTCCCGATCTTCAGGCTCGCCACCGGCGGCGACGGCACCATCCGCATCGACGACATGAGGGCGGCGGTCCACATGACGTACGCCGACCTGAACGCCTTCCTCCGCACCCAGCCCGGCCGGGTGCACATCACCCCGGTCGACGGTGGGCGCCGCCTGGAGATCACCGCGACCGCGAACATCCCGCTGCTCGGTGACCAGCAGGTCGGCGGCGTGACCACCTTCGCCGTCCACGACAACAAGGTCACGCTGGTGCCGTCGGAGATCTCGCTGAGCGGACTGTTCAACCTGACGCTCCCGCTCGGCAACCTCGGCAGCTACGTGCCGCAGATCCCGATTCCCGTCGGTGACCTGCCCTTCAACCTGACCGTCACCAACGCCTCGACCGACGCCACGGGTCTGTCGCTCGCCGCGACCGCGACGAACATCGAAGTCTCGACGGCCGACCAGAAGCCCTGNCGCCCCACCGGCAGCTGACCCCTGGGCGAGTCGGACCACCGCGGTCAGGTGTTGAAGGGGGAACGGTCGGGGGCCTCGGCGTGGCGCGGTCGGGGGGAACGCGGTCGGGTGGCCCGGTGTGGGGAGCGGCGGGCGCCGTCACGGGAATGGCCGCCATCGTGGGCCTGATCGGTCTCCTGGCTGTGTCGGCCCTCGCGGGAATGGCCACCGTCGGTCGGGTGAGTTCCCTCCCGGCGGCGGCCGGTGGACCGCGCCGGCAACTCCGCCCGCGCGGATCCCGCGGACACCGCGGGCTCGGATCCTGGCCGTTCGGACGAGTCCTGCGGCGCCTGCTGGGCCGTCTCCGCTCCCGCGCCCGGGGCGGTGCCGGGCGCGGCGGCACGCGCGTCGCCGGGGTCCTCGCGCCCGTCGATGGCGCGCCCGTCGGTGGTGCTGCTGACGTCGGTGCTGCTGACGTCGGTGCTGCTGGTGTCGGTGCTGCTGACGTCGGCTGTCGGGGAGGGCAGGTGCGGGCGGCGTCCGGGGAACGAGGGCCGGGGGAGCAGGGCCTCGGCGCGCAGGGCGGCGAACAGGACGCGGGGAAGGTCGCGGGTGGTCGGGTAGCAGCCGTAGCGGGGCTGCCAGTCAGGGTCGAACTTGGCGTTGAAGCGGTAGATCGACTCGATCCGGAACCTGCGGGACGCCGCGAGCAGCAACCCGCGCCACAGCCGCAGTGCGGGGGTCGCGCCCAGCCGTTCCCCGTGGGCCAGGGCGGCGCGGAAGGGGGCGAAGGTCAGCGACACCCGGGTGACGCCCAGCCGGTCGGCCTCGCGCAGCAGGGCCACGACCATGAACTCGGTCAGCCCGTTCGCGGCGGTCCGGTCGCGGCGCACGGCGTCCAGGGACAGGCCGCCCGGCCCCCAGGGCAGGAAGGTCAGCAGGCCGCGCAGCCGGCCGCCCTGGAACGCCCGGACGATCACGCAGTCGGCGTCCTCGGGCGCGCCGACGCGACCCAGCGCCATGGAGAAGCCGCGTTCGGTGCCGCAGGAACGCCAGGCCGCCGCCCGGTCCGCCAGCGCCGCCCGCTCGGCCGGATTCAGCTCCGTGGCCCGGTCGATCCGGGCGGTGTAGCCGGCGCGCTCGACCCGCGCCACCGCCTGCCGCACGCCACGCATCGCCCGCCCGTCCAGGCTGAACGCCGCGGTCCGCACGACCGCCTCGTCGCCGAGCTCCAGCACCCGCAGGCCCGCCCGCTGGTAGGCGCGCCCGCCGTCCGGCCCGCAGCCGAGCACCGCCGGAACCCAGGCGTGGGCGGCGGCGAGGTCGAGGAACGGACGGATCACCCCGGGCCACGCCTCCGGATCGCCGATCGGGTCGCCGGCGGCCAGCGCGACCCCGCCGACGACCCGGTAGCTGATCGCTGCCTTCCCCGACGGCGACCACAGCACGCTGCGGTCGCGGCGCAGCGCCACGTAGCCCAGCGAGTCCCGTCCGCCGTGGCGGGCCAGCAGCGCCCGCAGCGCGGTCTCGTCGGCCACGGTCAGCGCGGCGACCGGGGCGGCCGGGCGTAACGCGAGGTAGCCGGGGACGGCGACGGTGAGCGCGCCGAGGGCGAGCAGGACCGCCGCGACAAGGTCGCCGTCGCCCGGACCGAACCGAACCGGTCCGGTCACCCCGACGAGGCCCGCCAGCACGTGCTCCAGCCGCGCCGCGAGGCCGCCGCCGCCGTGGCGGAACCGGATGACGGAGAGCCCGACGATCAGGTCCGCGGTTCCCAGCGCGGCGAGAGCGCCGAGGGCCCGCCACCTGGTCCGTGGGTCACCGGCGGCCGGGAAGTGGCGCCGGGCGGCGACCAGGACGGCGAACGGGACGAGGTCGATGGCCGCGGGAACCACCGCGAGGCCGCGGGCGAGGTCCAGCAGCACGGCCGCGCCGGACAGCGCCACCGCCGCGCGCCAGGCCCGGCGCTTGCGCCGGCGCAGACCGTGGGCCAGACCGATGAGCAGCAGGCCTACGCCCACGCTGGTGCCGGTGGCGGCCTGCGTCACCACCCCGGGGATCAGCCGGCCGAGCCAGGTCCACCGGGTCGGCCGGTGGCTGATCGCGCCGATGACGTCGACGAGCCCGACGAGGGCGGTCAGCGTCGCGATCAGGGCAGGTCCGGGCAGGCGCCTGCCGGTCGGGGCGGTCGCCGCCGTCCCATTCTTGCGACGCGTCACGAGGTAGGCGCTCCAAGCTACGAACCGGGGTCATGGGCGGCCCGGGCGAGGTCCGGGACCGCCGGCACGGTACCTCCCCGGCGTACCTGGCGGTCCGGCGGTTCGCCAACTTTTGGGCGCGGCTACGGATCGTCGTCCCGCCGGCGGGCCGCGGCTGTGCACATGCGCGGAAAAGCCGGGTTGCCTGGCGAACGCGCTGCCGCATGACGACCGTCGCCAACGTCCGCCCGACAGATTCCCGTCGGGCATATCGAGGAGCGGGCTATCAGGGGACGAGAATGCTCTTTCCGACGGTGGTGCGATCCTCGGCGTTCCGGTGCGCGGCAGCCGCCTGCGACAGCGGCAGAACGCTGCCGATGATCGGCCGCAGCGCGTCGCCGCCACCCAGGGTGAACGCCTGTTTCCGCAGTTGGGTGAGCCGGTGCGCAGGCAGCGCAGGCGAGGCGAAGCCGATGACCGACACCCCCCGGTGGTGCACGGCGAGCGGGTCGAGGCGCGGTGGCTGCCCGCTGGTCGTCCCATAGATCACCATCCGGCCGTGCCCCGGCGTCAACAGGTCGAACGCCGCCCGCGAGGCCACTCCGCCGAGGCATTCGAACACCACCGAGACGCCACTGTCCGCGGCCTCGCCGACGCGCCGGTGCCAGTCCGGCGTGTCGTGGTCGATCGCGACGTCCGCGCCGAGCTCCCGGGCCAGCGCGAGTTTCCGTGCGCCCCGGGCGGTGGCGATCACCAGTGCGCCCGCGCGGGCGGCCAACTGCACCAGCAGGCTGCCCACACCGCTCGTCGCGGCCTCGACCAGCACCGTGTCCGCCGGGCCGAGGCCCGCCGCCGCCACCACACCCACCGCGGTCGAGCCCTGCCCGAACAGCGCGAGGGCCGTCGGGTCGTCGAATGCCTCGGGTCGCCGCAGCACCGAGGCCGCGGGCACCACGGCGAGCTCCGCGTAGCCACCGTGGGACGTCGCGCCGACGACGTGGCGACCGACAGCCTCCGGGTCGACGCCATGGCCGACGCCGACAACGGTGCCCGCGACCTCGAACCCCGGTGCGAAGGGCAGCGGCAGATCGGGCAGTGCGTCGCGCATCAGCCCGGCCCGGATCTGGACGTCAGCGAATCCGATCCCCGCGGCGGTGACCCGGACGAGCATCTCGCCGGGACCCGGCCGCGGATCGGCGATCTCCTCGACCCGCAGGACCTCGGGTGGACCATACTCGTGAAAGCGGACGGCCTGCATTGTTCATCTCCTCGCGTCCGGCTGTGTGCCGCCGACACCGCCTGATCGGGGCGGCGCGGACGCGAAGGTAACCCGTGAAACACTGGTTACTGCAAAGATAGTCGAACACCGCGAGGATACCGATGGAACCACTGAGCATGGAACCACTGAGCCCGGACATGTTCCACCCGGCCTGCCCCAGCGGCGCCATGCCGATCCGCATCGGCGACAAATGGGCGGCCATGGTCATCGTCTGCCTGGAGCAGGGCCCCCGCCGATTCTCCGAGCTCCGCGTGCCGATGCACGTCGCCACCCCCAAGGTGCTCACCCAGACCCTGCGGGCGCTCGAACGCGACGGCATGATCACTCGTACCATCCACGCGGAGGTACCCCCGCGGGTCGAGTACGAGCTGACGTCGCTGGGCCGTAGCCTTCTCGACCTCATCGCGGCCGGCCGCCGCTGGGCCGACGAACACCTGCCCAGCCTGCTTGCTGCCCGCAACAGCTACGCCGAACGCACGGGCGTCGTCGGTGGGGGCGGCTCGGTGTCGACCGGACCATGAGGCGCTGACGCCCGCCTCACGTGGCGGTTGCGCGGCGACCGATCCCCGTCGGGAGTGAACGCGACGGAAAAAGAATCGGCGTGACGGTGCCCGGCTGGTCGAGGGTGTGGTTGGCGGGCCCGTCGTCCTGGTCGGGGCTGGTGAGCAGGAGTTCGGCGGTGACGTATCCGAGCCGGCGGCCATCCCGGCCGCGGACGACGACGATTCCCCCAGGATCGCGGGCGAGGGTGCGCCTGACGGCGTCGAGCGGGGCGTCCGGAGGCACGAAGTCCGCCGGATGAATCAGGCCGGTGATTCGCTCGATCGACGGGGAGCCCTGCGTGGCGGCGAGCCGCTGCGCGAGGTCGGACAGGCGGATGACGCCGACGAGTTCGGAACCCGCCTCCACCGCGGCCACGTGGGCCTCGGCGGCGAAAATCCGTTCTAGCGCCGCATGCACGGTCGTTCCGGCGGTGATCACCGGAACGGGGACGTCGTTGCGCATGACGTCGGCGACCGTTCTCGCGGCGGGCCGACTGACGCGGTCGATCCGTCGGATCTGCTGATCGATCGGCTGGAGATCGCGGGCCGGCGGAACCAGCACAAAACGGGAGTCGAACGTACATGCCGCCCCAACGGCTGCCATCTCCTCCGCCCAAACGACGTGCATGGAAGGTCTGTCCGCGTGGGGTCGGAAGGAGCGTGCCCTGGATGCCCGTACCCGGAGTAGAGAAAATCCTTGGAGATCGACCGGAAGAAACGTCGCGGCAGAGTAACGGAACCACAGGCCGAGATCGTCGCGGACATCGGGACAGTGCTCCACCCCGCCGGGGTTGACCAGCCGTCCGGCCAGCGCCGCCTCGATCCAGGACGTCCACCGGGATGCCGGCAGAAGTTCCGGCGCGCCTTCCCTTTCTGGCCGCGGATGGCCGGCAGAGAGGAGTAGATCGTCCGGGCCGCCTGCGGCCGAGGTCTGCTCGGTCCGGTCCGGTGCGGTGAACTGCCCGCCTGTACCGTCTGTACCGCCTGTACCGCCGGGCCGGGGGGTGTCGGAGCCGGCCTCGGCGGTGACAGCGTCGGCAGCGCGGTCCGCCAGGAGGCGGGCGAGGTGGTCCTCGGCCTCGCCGACGCCGGCGTCGGCGGCAAGGCGAAGCAGTGGCTCGGCTGCATGGTCGTCGCCGGCCGCGAGATGTTCGAGTGCCTGGGCGTAGAGGGCGTCCTCGACGTCGAGGAGATCGGCGAGGCGCTGGATGCGGCGGCGTTCCCGCGGGTCCTCGTCGGCACCCTGCATGATCTCGGCGAAAGTCCGCCCGGAATCCCCGCCGGTCGGCTCTGCGGGGTCGGCAAGGGTCCTCAGCAGAGATTCGACGTCCATCAGATGGTGCCCTCCTCCCGAGTTTCCCCGGAGCTCTCCACGAACTTCTTCATGTTCTTCTTGGCGTCACTGCACTGCGACTTCACGGTGCCGACGGAGATCTGGAGCACCTCCGCCGTCTCGGCCTCGCTGAATCCCACCACGACCCGCAGCCAGAGCACCTGCCGTTGTCGCAGTGGAAGGCGGTGCACGAGCGCGAGCGCGGCCTGCCGGCCGTCCGGATCGACCGCCCCTTCCACCGGGTCTGGGAGTGCCTGAAGATAGTCGGCCGGATCACCGGGAAGTGATCGGTCGCGCCGCTCCTTCAGGAGCTTCCACGCCAGGCGGCTGGCGATGCGGTACCAGTAGGTCCGGACCATCTCCGGGCGGTCGAGACTCGCATACCTGCGGGCCACGATCAGGATGCTGTCCTGGATGACATCGTCGACGTCGGGTTCGGGGCAGCCGACGGAGAGCAGATACCCGCGAAGCCGGGCGGCGTTGTCGTCGAAGAGTTTCTCCACCTCACTCGGCCACACACTCGGAAAGGACAGGGCCCGAGATCGCTCGGGCAGGCCGCTCACCGCGGCGCTCCGGCTGCCTGCGGCGAAGCGTCGCCGCCGGGTTCGTGCGTCGTCGTCATCCTGCTGGGGCCTCCGTTCCCGCTGCTTCGCGGTTGTGCCACTGCCTGCACAGAGCACCGCGGAGCGGAGAAGGTTGGGCCGCGTCGAAAGAAATATTCGGAGACGTCGTAGTCAGATCATCCAACCACGCCTGGCCCGGGTCACCGGCGCGGCGCCCGAGCCAGGCATACGCACTGGTCAGATGGGCAAACCAGGAAGATTCGCGACCCACTCCCAGAAGCACCCGGCCGGATAGGCCGCGAAGGCGCCCGCGATTCCCGCGACGACGGCGCTGCCGACGAACCGGACGACCCGGCGCGTCAGCCGGAGCCCGCGACGTTCTGGCCGTTCTGGCCGAGCCGCCCGTTCTGGCTGAGCGGGCCGAGCGGGCCGGTGCGGCGGAACCTGCCTGACCGGAACGGCGGCCGTGGACGGGACTCGATGCTCCTGCGGACGCGGGGTGGTGACCGGGTGGGCAGCTGCCATGGGCGAGACCTCTCCAGGCGGGAACGGATGCCGGGCCTCGCCATGCCGGCATGCGGCGGTCCGGACGCGAGAACCCGGGAGCCGAACGGGCGCCATGTTCCTGCGGCGGGGTCAAAGGCGCCACCGGCTCCATTCCTACAGAGGACCCGCCGGCCCCGAAAGGTTGGGCCCGCGCTACGGCGCCAGCGCGTTCACGCTTCAGGAGAGTCCGCGCTGGGACCCGGATGCGATGTCACCTCTGTCAAGTTGCCCACGCCGGCATCCAGATCCTGGTTTGGCACCGCCTGGGTCGGATCGAGCGGAGGTGATGGTGGAGTGTGGCGAGCGCCGGGTGAGGGTTGTCGCGATGCCAGATCAGGGAATGCGGGTAGATCGGTGTCGGGTCGTGCAGCGGGATGCGGCGCAGATCGTAGCGGGTGGGCCAGAGCAGCCGGGTCTTTTCGCCGACGAGGCTGGCCAGGGTCGCGGAGTCGGCGAGGACGTCCAGAAGGTGCTCGGTGCCGAAATTGGGACCGACCGGATCGATGGTGAGTCCGAACTCCGCGGCGAGGTCGTCGTAATACGTGGCCCATTCTGTCCCGGGGAGGATGCCGGGTATCCAGATTCGGTGTCCGACCAGGTCGGCAGGCGTGACGGCGCGAGCTGCGGCCAGCGAGTGGGTCGGCCCGGTGAGCAGTTCGTGGGGTTCGTCGACGACCCGGATCGCCTTGATGACGTCGGGCATCTGCCGGGCGGGGAGGGGGACAGCCCGAAACGACGCGTCGATCGTTCCGGCTCGGACGGCCGCGATGGCGGCGTCGACGCCGGAGTCGTCGAGGACCACGACGTCCAGGTGGAGATCGGGGTGGGCGCCGTGGAAATCGCGGAGCAGGGCTGCCGGGGCGATCCGCCGGTTGATCACGTCTATGCGCAGCGCGCGTCGGCCGGGCCGCACGGAATCCGTCGCCCGCCGTTCGACCTGGAGCAGCTCGCGGGCGTGCGGGAGAAACGCCTGGCCGTCGATCGTGAGCTGAGCTCCACGCGCGGTGCGGGTGAACAGCCGCACGCCGAGGTCTCTTTCCAGCTTGGCGATGCGCTTGGAGACCGCCTGTTGAGTGATCGTTAGCTCGGCGGCGGTGCGCTGGAACTGACCGGTGTCCGCGACGGAGACGAACGCTCGCACAGCCTCGAGATCCACGTCGCCCGACGTTAGTCGCACAACCCGGGGTTGTGGCTCGCCGCCGCGGCGGTTGTTTGCATCGCCCTTCGCCTGCTCGCTTAGATCCTGCTGGTCAACGAGATGTTGTTCGGATGCGGCGGGAAGGGGGCTGGGGCGGGTGGTAGTGGCGGGGCGGTCTGCGAGATGGCGCTTCGGGTGGCTCTGGGCCGCGTACGCGGTCAGCACCCTCGGCACGTGGCTGGCGTTCGACGCGTTCCCCCTGATCGCGATCCTCGTGCTGCACGCCGGGCCGACCGAGGTGGCGGTGCTCGCGGCGGCGGGGCCGGCGGCGGGGGCGCTGGTGGCGGTGCCGCTCGGCCCCTGGGTCGAGTTCCGCCGCAAGCGGCCGGTGATGGTGGCGATGGACCTGACCCGGTTCGTCGCGGTGCTGAGCGTCCCCGTCGCGTTCGCGCTCGGCTGGCTCACCTTCGCCCAGCTCGTCGTGGTGTCGATCATGGTTGCCGCCGCCGACATCGCCTTCACGGCTGCCGCCGGCGCCTACGTGAAAGCACTCCTACAGGGTGAGGACCTGCTCGTCGCGAACGCCCGGCTCGAGTCGACGACCTGGACCGCCACCGTCGTCGGGCCGCCGCTCGGTGGGGCCGCGATCGGACTGTTCGGACCGGTGACGACCGTGCTGGCCGACGCGATCAGCTACCTGCTCTCGGCGGCGGGACTCCGCGCGATCGGGGCCATTGGCGCGATCGGCGCGATCGGCGCGATCGGTGGGAGCGAGCCGCGCTCCGCGCCGGCCGGCACACCGAGGGCCCGGCTTCGCGACCTCACCGAGGGGTGGCGGCACATCCTGAGCCACCCGGCGCTGCGACCCCTGTTCGTCAACACCGTCCTGGTCAATGGGTTGATCATGGCGACGTCTCCGCTCGTCGCCGTTCTCATGCTCGGCCGCCTCGGCTTCGAGCCGTGGCAGTACGGCCTGGCGTTCGGGGTGCCCTGCGTGGGCGGGCTCGTCGGCTCTCGCCTGGCCCGGCCCCTCGTCGTGCGGCACGGACGGCATCGGGTCCTGCTCGTCGCCGGCACACTGCGGGCGTGCTGGTCGCTCGGGTTGGCCTTTATCCGCCCCGGCACGGCCGGGATCGTGCTCGTCATCGCCGTCCAACTCGGCCTGGTCACCTGCATGGGTGTGTTCAATCCCGTGTTCGCCACCTACCGGCTCGAGCAGACCGATGCCGGGCGCGTCGCCCGGACGCTGTCGGCCTGGTCGGTCACCAGCAAGGCCGGCATCGCGACCCTGACGGCGCTGTGGGGCCTGCTGGCCGGCCTCACCAGCCCGCGGATCGCGATCGCGGCCGCCGGCCTGCTCCTCCTGGCGACCCCCCTGATGCTGCCGCGGCGAAGCCTCACCCCGCAGCCGAAGCCTGGACTGGTCGCTGCGTTGCTACCCGATGCCGGCCCCGGCGGAGGGCAGCGGTCGCGCGGCGGCGCGGGCGCGTTCGATGTCGTTGATGTGGGTCTCGGTCCAGCGGCGCAGGGCGGTGATGGGCTCGGCGAGGCTGCGGCCGAGGGGAGTCAGCGTGTAGTCGACGCGCGGCGGGCTGGTGGGGTGGACGGTGCGGGTGACGAAGCCGTCCGTCTCCAGGGCGCGCAGCGTCTGGGTGAGCATCTTCTGGGAGACGCCCTCGATGCGGCGGGCGAGCTCGGTGTAGCGCACCAATAAGTGCCTTCTTCCGAAAAGAGAGTCACTCCCCGACAGTGAGTGCCATGACGCAGCTCCTGCCGCCCGGACCCGCCGCCGGTCTCGTTCCGCCCACCGGGCCGACCCTGTCGGTCGCGGACGCCATCCGGACCCGCCGCACGGTTCGCCACTACCGGCCCGACCCGATCCCGGCCGCCACGCTCGACGTCCTGCTTGCCCTGGCCATGGAGGCGCCCACGTCCTGGAACCTGCAGGACCGCTCGATCGTCGTCGTCAGCGACGAGGCGGGCCGGGAGAGTCTCGTGCGCGCCACCGGCGGGCAGCCGCAGCCGGCCGAGGCCCCGATCATCCTCGTCTTCGTCGCGGAGCCGCAGGCCTGGCGCGCCGACCGGGCCGACATCTACGACCAGGCCCGCCGGGCCGGCGCCTGGTCGGACGACTTCATCGCCATGTTCGCGGCCGCCTCCGACGCCTTCCAGCACGACCTCGAACGGCGCGGCCTGCTACGCGAGTACGCGATCAAGGATGCGATGATCGCCGCGACCTACGTGCTGCTCGCCGCCACCGAGCTGGGGCTGGCCAGCTCGCCGATGAACGGCTGGGACGAGGCCGCAGTGAAGGAGACGATCGGCATCGCCGACCGCGACGACCTCGCCATCGCCCTGCTGGTCGCCGTCGGCTATCCCGCCGAGGAACGCCGCCACCCCGGCCGACGTCCCGTCGACCACAACGTCTTCCACCAGCGCTACGGGCGCGCTGACGAATCTGAGGCTCGGTTCCCGTCGAGAACCTGAGAGCCGACGGTTAGGGATGGAGAACTGTCTTGCCGACGGTGGTGCGACGTTCGGCGGCTCGGTGGGCTTCGGCGGCCTGCACGACCGGGGGCGGGCGGGGAGCCGATCCACGAGTGGCTCGAGGTGCGCCCGTTCCTGGCCGCGCCGCCCGGCCCAGGGACGAGGGAAAGACCCGTCGTTCTTGTCGGGACTGGTGAGCAGAAATTCGGCGGTGATGTATCCGAGACGTTTGCCATCCCGCCAAACATCCGTTCCAGCGCCTTGTGAATGGCCGCTCCGGCGGAGATCACCGGCACGGAGATGTCGTTTTGCATGACGTCATCGACCGTTCTGGCCACTTGCTGGCCGTACTCTCCTGGCTCGGCCAGTTCGACGGCCGCGCCGTCATCCCGTTCCGGCTTGACCTCGCCGTCGTCGTCGCCTTCAGTCTCGGCATCTACGAACTGGCCGTCCGCAGTGCCCTACCCTCCGACTGGCTCCGCCGCCTCATCGACGCGGAGACCCCCGACCCTGTTGCCCCCCGCGCGAGCTCGTGCCGCGGACCGAGTCGGTGCCGTCAGCCGTCCGTGAGGTTCACGGAACTCTCCTCGGCCAGGCGAATCCATTGCGATAGGCGGGAGCACCAGGCGTGGAGCCGGGCGTGGATGTCGGCGGGTGTGCGCCGGGTCTGGGTGGCGGCGCGGGGCACCGCTCGACGCCCGGCCGCCTTACGCAGGGATCTGAGGTCTCCGTCCACGCCCGCTGATCCAGGCCGGATGCAAAAGTACTGATATGCGTGGCGCCGGCCCTGGGAGGGTGACCATACTGACACGGTGAGCGCCGATGGCCCGTGATCTTCCTGCGGGCGGGCCCGACCTGCCCGAGTCCGCGGGCCCTCTGGTCGAACGTGCCCCCGCGGCCGCGGCCGCGGTCGAGGCGAAGCTTCGGCTGCTGGATCGGCATGACGCGGATAGCGGCCAATCCATCGGGAGCGGCGACGCCGAGCGCACCGGCCGCACCGTCGGTGACGAGCATGGCGCGGATCGTGAACTGAGTGCCGACATCCGAGAACGAACGCCTATGGAAGCGAAGCTGGATGCGCTCGAACGGCGGCCGCTCGGGCGTGACCACACCACGTCGATCCCCGAACGGAACGCAGCCGACGCCTCTGCCGTGGCGCCGACACCCATGGACCGCAAACTCGCGCTTCTCGACCAGGCGGCGGAACGGAGAGCCCTTAACCCGGGTGGGGATCAGGCGGCGGGGCGACGGACGTCGGACGCTGACGAGAAGCCGGTACTGCCCGGCCAACCTGCCTCGCCCTCTGACGGTGGCGGTGGGTATACGCCCCTCGAAGAAAAACTGGCCAGACTCGAACGGCGAATATCGGAGCATCCGGCCGATGCAGCGGGAACCGGTGACATCCCGGATCGGCGGCACGCGTCCAGCCAATATCTCCTCGCTCAGGAGGCTGCTTATCCCGCTGGTTCCGAAAGTCGGCTCTCCGCATCGGAGCAGGAACCATCCGACGCGCCAAACCCGATACCCCGGGCTGAGGAATCGGATCATGCAGAGGTAGGGAAGGTCGGCGGGCAATGGTATGCCGAGCCGGCGGAGAAGGAGGTTGAGAGCGGATCGGAAACGGCCACGGTCAACCGGGTTCTATCTGGAGATCTCTCGATCCATGATGACGAAGAGCATGCTTCAGAAGCGGTGGTTGAACAGCACGAAGTAGCTACTGGGGCACGGCATCCGCCGCCAGAGTCGGGTGGTGGATGGACACCGCCAGACGCGCTTCGGCCATTGGAGCGGCTGGAGCCGCGACTTGCCGCGGTCTACCTGGAGAGCATGCGGACGGACGGCGGCCGAGCGTTTTATGGGGAGAAGGACCACAGGATGCGGGATGCGGCCTCCGCCGTGCGTCCCCTGGCTGGCGTGTATACTGCCGATCTGCATGGAACCCCTGGTTCCTTTATTGTCGACGGAACTACATTGGATGGCCGGGACCTGGGCAGGCTGATCCGGGCGGACGGTGAATGGAGGGGCCGCCCGATTCGGTTGGTGTCCTGTGAGACGGGTCGAGGTGAGGCGCCGGTCGCCCAAGATCTCGCGGATCATCTTGGTGTCCCCGTGGTCGCGCCGACGGAACTCGTGGCCAACAAGGAGGATGGCTCCCTCATTCTCATCAAGGAAAGAAGGAATTCCTTTGGTCGCATCAAGCAGTCCGTCGCGCAGGACGGCCAGTGGATCAGATTCCTTCCGCGGTAGAGGGTGAGCGTGGATGCCGGAGATCGTTGGCGATGTGAAGATCGCAAAACTTTTCGACGGAATGGACGGCGAGGTGCCCCGGGTGTGGGACCGCGGGCCGTTTCCGCCCGGTGAAGAAAGGTCGCGCTTCATCGAGTACCTCCAGCAGGGGGTCACCATCCTGCGGGTCGCGGGCCTAGCGGAGGATCTGCTTGACCCGTCGCGTGGACGGAAGGTGCCACTCGTCTATGTGACAGACGGTGACTGGGTGTGGAGTCTGGAGATNGTCTACTATCTCCAGGAGCACGATCTGCCGCCCGAGGCGGAGTTTGTCGACTATGTGCGGTCCCGCGACTTTCACTATGTCGAGCCATCCAAGGACCGTGTCGCTGCCGCCTCGCGCGCACTCGAGGAGGACTGATCGTAGGCTTACCAAGCGATTGTCCGGGTATGTGCAGTGAAATTCACGCACTCCTATAAGCGGGCCGCGGCGTTGAGGGGTGGGCCTTCGTTGCATCTCACCCGTTTCGTCGGGTGATTCCGGCGGCCGTGCTTGTGTCGGTCTCGGTGGCCAAGCTCGGCCGGGGGCCGCGCAGCAGGAGGGCCACGGCGAGCGCGGCGGCCCCGGTGGCGACCGCGCCGCCGAGGAAGGCGACCTGCATGCCGTCGACGAACGCCGTCCGCGCGTGGCCGAGGACCGGCTCGCCGAGGTGGGCGGCCACGCCCAGCGAGGAACGGGCCTTCTCGGCGAGGGCCGGCGGGAGCGCGCCGTGCTGGGCCAGGTGGTGGCGGTAGGTGGAGCCGAGCAGGCTGCCGAGCACCGCGATGCCGAGCGCCCCGCCGAGCTCGCGGGACAGGTCGTTGACGGCGGAGCCGACGCCCTGCAGCGCCGGGGGCAGGCTGTCGGTGACGGCGGTGGTCGCGGGCGTCATCGCCAGGCCCATCCCGACGCCGAGGGGGAACAGTCCGGCCAGCAGCAGCCAGTACGAGCTGCCCTGGTCGAGCCGGGACAGCACGACCATCCCGGCGGTGATCAGGAGCAGCCCGGCCACGCAGCAGGCGCGGGCGCCCACGGCGGCGACGACCCTCGGGGCGAGGCGGGCGGCGGGCATCATCCCGGCCGCCATCGGTAGCACACTGACCGCCGCCACGAGCGCGCTGTCGCCACGGACGAGCTGCAGGTACTGCATCGTGATGAAGATCAGGCCGAAGAAGCCGAAGAACTGCAGCAGGATCGACAGCGTGCCCGCGGCGAACGCCGGCCGGGTGAACAGCCGCGGGTCCAGCAGCGGGGTGCGGGTGTGCAGCTCCCAGGCGACGAAGCCGGCCAGCAGCACGATGCCGGTGCCGAGCCCGAGCAGGGTGGTGCGGCCGAGCCAGCCGTGCTCCGGCGCCTCGATGATCGAGTAGACGAGCGCGCCGAGGCCGGCGATCGAGATCACGGCGCCGACGATGTCGAGGGGCGGCCCGTCCGGGGCGGCCGAGTCGGGCACGAACAGCCAGGTCCCCACCGCGGCGAGGGCGGCGAGCACGACGCCGAGCAGAAACACCGAGCGCCACGACCACGCCTGCAGCAGCAGGCCGGAGGCGAGCAGGCCGACGACGGCGCTGGCCCCGGCGACGGCCGCCCACACCCCGACCGCCGCCGCCCGCCGTTCCCGCGGGAACGTGCCGGTGATCGTCGACAGGGTCGCCGGCATCACCAGCGCCGCGCCGACGCCGAGGACGCAGCGCAGCCCGATCAGCGTCGTCGCGCTGCTCGTGAACGGCGCCGCCGCCGACCCGGCACCGAAGATCAGCAGCCCGGTCAGCAGGGCGCGCCGCCGTCCGAACCGGTCGCCCACCGCACCCGCCGGCAGCAGCAGCGCGGCGAAGACGAGGCTGTAGGCGTCGATGATCCACGACAGTCGGGTCTGCGAAGCGTGGGTATCGGCGGCGATCGACGGCAGGGCGACGTTGAGCGACGACATCGCCGAGATCACCGTCGCCAGCGCCCCGCACGTGACCACCAGCACCCGGGTGTGGCGGACGACGGGCCCTGACGTGGACGTCGGGTGCAACTCCGTCGGCGTCGGCGTGGCCGTCGTCGGCGTGGCCGTCGTCGGCGTGGTTGTCGTCGGTGAAGCCGATGTGGTCATCTCGGTCCTCCAGGTCGGTGCGCTGGATCGACCTTGGCGGGGCCGGCTACGGTAGTTCAACCGTGATGAATTCTTCGCCGCGGCGCGGGCGGCGGCCCGGCAGCCCTGATGTGCGGGCCACGATCCTCGCCGTCGCCCGGGATCGGTTCCGCCGCGAGGGCTACGAGGCGGTCACGATGCGTTCCCTGGCGGCGGACGCCGGCGTCGACGCGGCCCTGATCAGCTACTACTTCGGCTCCAAACGCGGCCTGTTCGCGGCTGTCCTGGAGCTCACCCTGAACCCCGCGGACGTCCTGGCCAGCCTGCTCGAAGGCGAGCTGGAATCCCTGCCCCAGCGGGCAATCCGCGCCCTGGTGGCCGGCTGGGACCGGCCCGAGACCGGCCTGCCGCTGCTCACCGCGGTCCGCGCGGCGGCGGCCGACCCCGCGCTCGCGACGCTGCTCCGCGGCGGCCTGCAGCGGGAGATGGTCGACCGCCTGGCCGACCGCCTCGGCGGCGCCGACGCCCGCCACCGCGCGGGCGCGTTCGTCGGTCAGCTCGGCGGGCTGGTGTTCACCCGCTACCTCCTGGCCGTCGAACCGCTCGCCTCCATGACCGCCGATGAAATAGTCCGCACTCTCGGCCCGGCCCTGCGCACCACCCTGTTCGGCCCCGTCCGACGGGCGGCGACCGGCGATGACCACGCCCGTGGGCCGGCGTCGGCGTAGGACGCGGAGCCGGTCGCTGGCCCGCGTAATGATCACAGTCGGGTATGCACCCCAGTGCGGATCACGCCTGTTGGAACGTGGTATCCCGAGGTGTTGGAAATTGGTACTGGAGGGTGCTGGAGATTGGTAGTCTCCGATGATGGAGCGGTCCTACCTGCCACGGCTTGTCGACGGGCTGATCCGCGATCTTGTGACGGAGCTGCCCGCGTTGCTGGTGGTCGGACCGCGGGCGACGGGCAAGACAACGACGGCGGCCCGGCACGCGCGCACCATCATCCGGCTCGACCGGCCAGGTGAGGCGGTTGCGTTCGCCGCGGATCCCGACGCGGCCCTGCGCGGGCTGCCGGAGCCGGTGCTCCTCGACGAGTGGCAGATGGTTCCGTCGGTGCTCGGTGCGATCAAGCGTGCGGTGGATGCCGACCCCCGGCCTGGCCGGTTCCTGGTCACGGGGTCGGTGCGAGCCGATCTCGAAGCCGACAACTGGCCTGGCACCGGCCGTCTCGTTCGGATGGCTATGACCAGCCTCGCCGTCCGCGAGATCGAGGGTCGGGCCGAAGGGCCGACCTTCCTCGACCGCCTGGCCACCGACAGCGCCGACACGTTGACGCTACCGTCGGACGTCCCCGATCTGCGTGGCTATGTCGAGCTGGCGCTGCGCAGCGGCTTTCCCGAGCCCGCCCTGCACCTGTCGGAGCGGGCGCGGGCCTACTGGCTGGAAAGTTACCTGGATCAGTTGCTGACCCGGGATGTCGAGATGCTGCGGGAGAACCGGGATCCCCAACGTCTGCGGCGGTACTTCGAGGCACTGGCGCTCAACTCCGCCGGCCTGGTCAACGCCAGGACGCTGCACGAGGCCGCGGGCATCAACGCGAAGACCGCCGAAGCCTACGCGCATCTGCTCGCGAACCTGCTGGTGGTCGAGTCACTTCCCGCCTGGACGACGAACCGGCTCAAGCGACTCGTCCGGGGCTCCAAGAAGTACATCGTGGATACAGGGCTGATCGGCGCCGCACTGCGGCTCGACGTCAACGCCGTGCTCCGGGACGGGGACCTGCTCGGCCGGATCCTCGACACCTTTGTGGCGACCCAACTGCGGGCCGAGCTACCCGTCGGCTCTGGGCGTCCCCGCCTGTACCACCTCCGCCAGGACAACGGGCGTCACGAGGTCGACCTCATCGCCGAACTGGGCGCCGAACGCGTGATCGGTATCGAGGTGAAGGCAGACGCGGCACCCGGCGCAGCCGCCGCGCGGCACCTGACCTGGCTACGGGACGAGCTCGGTGACCGTTTCGTCGCCGGAGTGGTGGTCCACACCGGGCCCAGGATCTATCGGCTGGAACCGGGGATCTTCGCCGTGCCGATCTGCGCGTTGTGGGGTTGAGGGTGCCGTTCACGTTGAGCCATCCGGCGGCGGTGCTGCCGCTGCGACGCCTCGGCCTGCCGATGAGCGCGATGGTGGCCGGGTCGATGGTTCCCGACGTGCCGGTGTTCTTCGGGTGGCCGGAGCTGTACCGGCTCACGCACAGCCTGCTCGGTGTCGTGACCGTCGTTCCGGTGCTGTCGCTGGCCGCGTTGGGACTGTGGTTTCACCTGATTCGCGACGCCCTGGCCGATCTGGCCCCGGATCCGGTCCGGTTGCGGCTGGCTGCGCGGGCGCGGCTCACGGGACGCCAGTGGCTGCTGGCACCGGTGGCCGCGAGCGTGGGAGCCGTGACGCACGTCGTCTGGGACGACTTCACCCACAAACAGCGGTGGGGCGTCCGCCAGGTGGCCTGGTTGAGCGCCGAGCACGGCGCCCTGCCCGGCTACAAGTGGCTCCAGTACGGCATGAGCGTGGCCGGGCTGGTCGTCGTGGCGGTGGCGATCGTCGCCCACCTGCGGGCACTGCCACGCCGAGCGCAGCGGCCACGTCGGCACCCGTCGGGGTCGGTGGTTCTTCCGGTGGTGGGGGCCCTCGCCGCGGGGGCCGGAGCCGGCGGCGGCCTGGCGAACGCGTCAGACGGGCTGCATGCCGTCACCTTTCACGGCGCCGTCACCGGCGTGTTGGCCCTGGTGGCCGGGTTACTTCTGGTCGCCGCCGGATGGCAGGTGGCAAGGCGGAGGCCGACGCCCGGGTAATCCGTGTAACGGTGACGGCCCGCGCCGGTCGCGCGCGGCTGCTCACCGGAACGGTCAGTCCCACATGAGTCCGCCGTCGATGAGCAGGGAGTGGCCGGTGATGAAGCCGGCCTCGTCGGAGAGCAGGTAGGCGACGGACCCGGCGACCTCCTCCGGGGTGCCGATGCGCCCCATCGGGACGAGGGAGGCCCACTCCGCCTGCTGCTCGGGGCCGTAGCCGGCCAGCCCCTCGGTGAGGATCGTGCCGGGGCACACCGCGTTGACGCGGATGTTGCGCCGGGCGTACTGCAGCGCCGCGTTCTTCGTCAGGCCGACCACGCCGTGCTTGGCGGCGGTGTACCCGGCCATCGACGGCGCGTTCTTCACCCCCGCGTTCGATGCCATGTTCACGATCCGGCCGTGCCCCGCATCGACCATGTGACCGAGCTCGGCGCGCATGCAGAGGAACACGCCCCGCAGGTCCACCCCGAGGACCCGGTCCCAGTCCTCGACCGACAGCAGATGCAGGTCCGTCGGCGCGTGCGCGACGCCCGCGTTGTTCACGGCCATGTCCAGGCCGCCGAGCACCGACACGGCGGTGTCGAACAGCTCGGTGACGCTGGCGGGGTCGGCGACGTTCGCCGCCACGAAGGTCGCCTTGCCGCCATGGTCGGCGATGCGCTGGACGGTCTCCTGACCGCCCTTCTCGTCGATGTCGGAGACCACGACCTGAGCACCGTCGGCCGCCAGCCGCAGCGAGACGGCGCGGCCCAGCCCCGAACCCGCCCCCGTGACGACGACTCCCGCTCCATCGAATGACATGACAACTCCCTCGTGACAGTCCCCCGTGAACGTTGTTGTCCTGCGGGTTCATCCTGCTCGGAAAGGGCGTACCTACCCGTTCGTGCCATCGTCTGTCTGCTCACATCACCGGCCCGGACGATCACATCACCGGCCCGGCCGCGCACCTCACCGGTCGGGTAGCAGGCGGGGGACCGCGCGGACGTAGACGATCATGCCGAGGACCTCGACGAGGGTCTGGGTGACGACGACGGCGGCGGCGATCGCGAACCGGTCGGGCAGCGACAGGGCCAGCGGCAGCACGACGAGCGAGTTGCGGGTGGCCCCGCTGAACACCACCGCCCGGGCGGCGGGGACATCCAGGCGGAACAGCCGGGCGACGCCGAGCCCGGTGACCGCCATGACGACGAGGAAGGCCACATACGCGGGCACGACGGCGGCCACCTCGGCGAGGTCGTCGTCGATCTTCGGAGTCTGCGACGCGACGACCGTGACCAGGACGATGACCATGAGCGGCACCATCGCCGTCCCGGCCGTCCCGGCGAACGCCGCGCCCACGGGCCGGCGCGCGGCCCACGCCTGCACCGTCCAGGCCAGCGCGAGCGGGACGACGATCAGGCCGCCGAACGCCGCGAGGAACGGTCCGATCTCGACGACGTCGGCGAGCCCTGGGCCGAGGAAGGCCAGCAGGAACACCGGCAGCAGCAGCATCTGCGCGGCCAGCAGCACCGGCGTGGCGGCCAGCAGCGCGCCGGCGCGGGCACCCGCGAGCCCGCTGAACACGATCACGTAATCGACGCACGGGCACAGCAGGACGAGCAGCACCCCGAGCCGCACGGCCTGGGCGTCGGGCAGCAACGGCAGCATCGTGGCGACGACGCCCGGGACGACGACGAAGTTCACGGTGAGCACCGCGGCGAGGAACCGTCCCNCCCGCAGCGACCGCACCAGCTCGGCCGCCGGCACCTGCAGGAACGTCACGAACAGCAGCGCGCCGAGCGCCGGGTTGATCGCCTGCTCCAGGAACCTCGGCCCGGCTCCGGGCCCGGCGAGCCCCACGACCGCCCCGCCGGCGATGGCCCCCAGATAGATCGGCACCTGCCACCGCTCCAGCGCCCCGGTGATCCGCTCTCGCACCCGTCCCCTTCCGCTGCCGTCCTCCTCCAGGTCGTCGGCCCAGCCCCCCATGCGGAGGCAGTGTGCATGGGAGCGGCGCCGTCTGTCTCTTCCGCAGGGATAATTCGGACACCGAGCCCTGTGGAAGAACCAGGTGGCCGCTCTCCCACGCAGTTCCTAGGCGAGGTCGTCGACGGGCGCCGGCGAACGGGCGGCGGGGCCGAGGTCCGCGTCGTCGAGGGCGGTCAGGGACGGGGGCGGCTCGGCGGCAGGCAGGCTGACCACCATCGTCAGGCCGCCGCCGGGGGTGTCCTCGGGGGTGAGGGTGCCGTTCATCGCCTCGGTCAGCCCCCGGGACAGGGCGAGCCCGAGGCCGACGCCGGTGGTGTTGTCCCGGTCGCCGAGCCGTTGGAACGGCTGGAAGACCTGGTCGCGGTGGGCGGCGGGGATGCCGGGGCCGTGATCGACCACGCGCAGCTCCACCCGGTCGGCGAGGCTGCTCGCGGTGATGACCGGGGGGCGTCCGGGCGGGGCGTGCCGCAGCGCGTTGCCGACGAGGTTCACCAGCACCCGTTCGAGCAGCGCCGGGTCGGCGTCGATCGTCGGCAGGTCGTCGGGGATGTGGATGGCGATGTGCCGGGCGGGCGGGCCGAGCTCGTCGAGGGCGTGCGGGACGACGTCGTCCAGCCCGATCGGACGGGGGAACACGCTCAGCGCGCCGGCCTGCAGCCGGGACATGTCGAGCAGGTTCTCCACCAGGCGGGTGAGCCGGTCGAGGGACTCGTCGGCGGTGGCGAGCAGCTCGTCGCGCTCGTCCCGGCTGAGCACGGCCTCGGCGGAGCGCAGGCCGGTCACGGCGGCCTTGGCGGCGGCGAGCGGGGTGCGCAGGTCGTGACTGACGGCGGCGAGCAGCGCGGCGCGGACCCGGTCGGCCTGGGCGATGGGCACGGCCTGCGCGGCGGCCTCGGCCAGGCGGCGCTGTTCGAGGGCGACGGCGGCCTGCGCGGCGAAGGCGGCGAGGATGCGGCGGTCGGCGGCCGGCAGCGGCCGCCCGGTCAGCGTGAGGGCGAGGCTGTCGCCGATGGGGACGTCCACCGCACCGTCCTCGGGCCGGGTGCAGGGGTCCGGGCCGACGCTGAGGACAGCCCGCCAGCCGTCGCCGTCGCGTTCGAGCAGGGTCGCCGAGGTCATGGCGAAGGTCTCCCGAGCCCGGTCGAGCAGGGCGGGCAGCGCGTCCTCGCCGCGCAGCACGCTGCCCGCGAGCACCGACAGCGTCGCCGCCTCCGCGGAGGCGCGCACCGCCTGGCCGTAGCGGCGGGCGGAGATGTCGACGACCCGGCTGACCATCGCCGCGACCAGGACGAATCCGGCCAGGGCGAGGGCGTTGTTGCCGTCCTCGATGGCCCAGTGGTGCAGCGGCGGGGTGAAGTAGTAGTTCAGCAGCAGACAGCTGGCCAGGGCGCACAGCAGCGCCGGCCAGAATCCGCCGATCAGCGCCACCGTCACCACGATGATCAGGTAGCCGAGCATCTCGGTGGCCAGGTTGAGGGTTCCGCGGGCCTGGACCAGCCCCGCGGTCAGGGCGGGGACGAGCGCCAGGGTCAGCGCGGTCGCGATCAGCCGGCGGCGCGGGGTGAGCCCGCTGCGCACGCGCGGCAGCCGCCAGCCGGTGCCGGCCTCGGCGTGGGTGACCATGTGCACGTCGATCGGCCCGGACAGGTTCGTGGTGGTGACGCCGATGCCGGGGCTGAGGATCCGGGCGAGCCGGCCGCGGCGGCTGGCGCCCAGGACGAGCTGGGTGGCGTTCTCCGCGCGGGCGAAGTCGAGCAGCGCCGTCGGCACGTCGTCGCCGATCACCTGGTGGAAGCTGCCGCCGAGGCTGTCGAGGAGGGACCGCTGCCCGGTCAGGGCCGCGGGGTCGGCGCCGGTGAGTCCGTCGGAGCGGGCGACGTGCACGGCGAGCAGCTCCGCGCCCTTGGTCCGGGAGGCGATCCGGGCCGCGCGGCGGATCAGGGTCTCGCCCTCCGGGCCGCCGGTGAGCGCGACGACGACCCGCTCGCGGGTCTCCCACGTCCCACCGATGTGGTGCTCGGCCCGGTACCGGTCGAGCTGGTCGTCGACCTTGCCGGCCAGCCACAGCAGGGCGAGTTCGCGCAGGGCGGTGAGGTTGCCGGGGCGGAAGTAGTTGGCCAGCGCCGCGTCGACCTTGTCCGGGGCGTAGATGTTGCCGTGGGCCATCCGCCGCCGCAGCGCCTCCGGGGCCATGTCGACGAGTTCGACCTGGTCAGCCTGGCGGACCACCGCGTCGGGCACGGTCTCCCGCTGCGACACCCCGGTGATCGTCTCGACGACGTCGTTGAGTGACTCCAGGTGCTGGACGTTGACGGTGGAGATGACGTCGACGCCGGCGGCGAGCAGCTCCTGGACGTCCTGCCAGCGCTTGGCGTTGCGGCTGCCGGGGACGTTGGTGTGGGCGAGCTCGTCGACGACCGCCACCGCGGGGCGCCGGGCCAGCACCGCGTCGAGGTCCATCTCGGTGAAGGTGGCGCCGCGATGGTCGGCGAACCGGCGGGGGATCACCTCCAGCCCGTCGAGCATCTCGGCGGTGTGCTGGCGCGCGTGCGTCTCGACCAGGCCGACGACGACGTCGGTGCCCCGGTCGCGGCGGCGGCGGGCCTCGTCGAGCGCGGCGTAGGTCTTGCCCACCCCGGGCGCCGCCCCCAGGTAGATGCGCAGTGTTCCGCGTGGCACGCCACCCATCGTGCTCCTGTCCGGCCTGGGCGGGAACCATCGGAAGGTCCGGACAGGCCGCTTTTTCAAGATCGGTGTTAGCGGGCCGTGAGAAACCCGCCGGACGGCGTGAGAACCGCGTGAGTGATCGCCATTTTCGGTTTTCGTCGCGCTTTACTGGGCCCCTGCCGGGATGAAGGAGGGGCGCATGCAAGACGTGGTGTACGTCCTGCTGACGCTGGGATGTTTCGCACTGCTGGCGCTGGTGCTGCGAGGGGTCGAAAGGCTGTGAACGCGGAGAACATCGCCGGATTGGTGCTGTCGATCGGGTTGGGGATATTCATCGTCGCGGCGCTGCTGTTCCCGGAGCGGTTCTGATGTCGACGTCCGTCGCCGGCGTCCTCGCCGTGGCGCTGCTGGTCGCCGCGCTTTTCGTCACCTACCGCCCGTTCGGCGACCACATGTACCGGGTCTTCACCGGCAGCCGCCACCTGCGGGTCGAGCGGGCGATCTACCGGCTGACCGGGGTGAACCCCGACGCGGGCCAGCGCTGGGGCGTCTACGCCCGCAGCGTGTTGGCCTTCTCGCTGGTCAGCGTGCTGCTGCTGTACCTGCTCCAGCGCATCCAGGAACATCTGCCGCTCAACCTCGGGTTCGGCGCGGTGGGGCCGGCGCTGGCCTGGAACACCGCGGTGAGCTTCATGACGAACACCAACTGGCAGGCGTACTCGGGCGAGTCGACCATGGGCCACACCGTGCAGATGACGGGCCTGGCGGTGCAGAACTTCGTCTCGGCGGCCGTGGGCATCTCGGTCGCGGTGGCGGTGGTCCGCGGCCTCGCGCGGCGCCGGTCGCCGGTCGCGACCAGCGCAGGCAGCCGGGATGACCTGGTCGGCACGGGCGACGAGATCGGCAACTTCTGGGTGGACCTCACCCGGACGGTGATCCGGATCCTGCTGCCGGTCTGTGTGCTCGCGGCGATCGTCCTCATCGCCGGCGGGGCGATCCAGAACCTGCACGGCAACCGGGTGGTGTCCACCCTGGCCGGCGGCCATCAGGCGATCACCGGCGGGCCGGTCGCCAGCCAGGAGGCCATCAAGGAGTTCGGCACCAACGGCGGCGGCTTCTACAACGTCAACTCGGCGCACCCGTTCGAGAACCCGACGTCGTGGACGAACCTGTTCGAGATCTACCTGCTGCTCGCGATCGGCTTCTCGCTGCCGCGCACCTTCGGCCGGATGGTCGGCGACCGTCGCCAGGGCCTGGCGATCGTCGCGGTCATGGCCGCGCTCGCCCTCGGCAGCTTCGCGGTGAACGCCGCCTTCCAGACCGCGCACCACGGGACGGTGCCGGTCGCGGTCGGCGCGGCGACGGAGGGCACGGAAACCCGGTTCGGCGTGCCGGACTCGGCATTGTTCGCCAGCGGCACGACGCTCACCTCCACCGGTTCCGTCAATTCTTTCCACGATTCCTACACGAGCCTGGGCGGCGCCACCCTGCTGGTCAACATGATGCTCGGCGAGGTCGCGCCCGGCGGCACCGGGTCCGGCCTGTACGGAATGCTCGTACTGGCCGTCGTCACCGTATTCGTCGCCGGGTTGATGATCGGGCGAACACCCGAGTACCTCGGGAAGAAGATAGGTTCCCGGGAGATCAAGTTCGCGTCGCTGTACTTCCTGGCCACCCCGGCGATCGCCCTGCTCGGCACCGGGATCGCGATGGGCCTGCCCGGCGAGCGCGCCGGCATGCTCAACTCCGGGGCGCACGGCCTGAGTGAGGTGCTCTACGCCTTCACCTCGGCGGCGAACAACAACGGCTCGGCGTTCGGCGGCATCACGGTGAACACCACCTGGTACAACACCGCGCTGGGCCTGGCGATGCTGTTCGGCCGGCTGCTGCCGATGCTGCTGGTGCTCGGGATGGCCGGCTCCTTCGCCCGCCAGCAGCCGGTCCCGGCGACCGCCGGGACGCTGCCGACGCACCGGCCCCAGTTCGCCGGGATGCTCGGCGCCATCGCCGTGATCATCGTTGCGCTGACGTTCTTCCCCGCCCTCGCCCTCGGCCCGCTCGCGGAAGGGATCCACTGATGAGCACCACCACCGTCATCGCCGCGCCCGGCGCCGCGCCGCGTCCGGGCCGGGGCGGGCCGCGGCGGGTCGGCGGCGGCCTACTCGATCCCCGCCAGCTCGGCCGCTCGCTGCCCGCGGCGCTGCGCAAGCTCGACCCTCGAACCCTGTGGCGCAACCCGGTCATGCTCATCGTCGAGGTCGGCGCGGCGTTCACGACCGTGCTCGCGATCGCCGACCCGTCCGTGTTCGGCTGGCTGATCACCGTGTGGCTGTGGCTCACGGTCGTCTTCGCGAACCTCGCCGAGGCCGTCGCCGAGGGCCGCGGCAAGGCCCAGGCCGCCGCGCTGCGTCGCACCCGCACCGACACGATCGCCCGCCGCCTGACCGGCTGGTCGCCTGGCCAGCCCGCCCCCACCGCCGACGCGGTCGCCGCGCCCGACGCGGTCGCCGCGCCCGACGCGGTCGCGGCGGCCGGCGGTGCGGGGGAGCGCGTCTCGGTGGAGGAGGTGCCGGCGCCCGGGCTCGTCCGGGGGGACATCGTCCTCGTGGTCGCCGGGGAGATCATCCCAGGCGACGGCGACGTCGTCGAGGGCATCGCCAGCGTCGACGAGTCGGCGATCACGGGGGAGTCCGCGCCGGTGATCCGCGAGTCCGGCGGCGACCGGTCGTCGGTCACCGGCGGGACGAAGGTCCTCTCCGACCGGATCGTCGTGCGGATCACCCAGCAGCCCGGCGAGAGCTTCATCGACCGGATGATCGGCCTGGTCGAGGGCGCCGACCGACGCCGCACCCCGAACGAGATCGCGCTGAACATCCTGCTCGCCGCGCTCACCGTCATCTTCCTGCTCGCCGTCGCCACCCTCCAGCCGCTGGCGATCTACACCAAGGCGCAGCAGCCCGCTATCCCCGACTCGGCGGCGCTGACCAGTCACGGGATCACCGGCATCGTGCTGGCGTCCCTGCTGGTCTGCCTCATCCCGACGACGATCGGGGCGCTGCTGTCCGCGATCGGCATCGCCGGGATGGACCGGCTGGTCCAGCGCAACGTGCTCGCGATGAGCGGCCGGGCGGTCGAGGCGGCCGGCGACGTCAACACGCTGCTGCTCGACAAGACCGGCACGATCACCTTCGGCAACCGGCAGGCCCGCGGGTTCCTCCCGGTCGCCGGGGTCGGCGAGGCCGTCCTGGCCGACGCCGCCCAGCTTTCCTCGCTCGCCGACGAGACGCCGGAGGGCCGCTCGGTCGTCGTGTTCGCCAAGGAGCATCACGGCCTGCGCGAACGCTCACCCGGCGAGCTGCGCGCGGCGACGTTCGTCCCCTTCACCGCGCAGACCCGGATGTCCGGCGTCGACCTCGCCGACCCGGACGCCGGGGCCGCGCCCGAGACCGGCGTCGAGGTGCGCCGTCAGATCCGCAAGGGGGCGGCCAGCGCGGTGATCACGTGGGTGCGCCAGGCCGGCGGGACGGTGCCCGCCGAGCTCGGCGAGATCGTCGACGGAATCTCCGCCGCCGGCGGGACGCCACTGGTCGTCGGGGAGATCACCGGCACCGCCGCAGCCGCCGACACTGCCGCGGGCGCGGCGGCGCACGCGCGGGTGCTCGGCGTCATCCAGCTCGCCGACGTCGTCAAGTCCGGCATGCGGGAGCGGTTCGACGAGATGCGCCGGATGGGCATCCGCACCGTGATGATCACCGGCGACAATCCGCTCACCGCGAAGGCGATCGCCGAGGAGGCCGGCGTCGACGACTTCCTCGCCGAGGCCACCCCGGAGGACAAGCTCGCGCTGATCCGCGCCGAGCAGGCCGGCGGCAAGCTCGTCGCGATGACCGGCGACGGCACGAACGACGCCCCGGCGCTCGCCCAGGCCGACGTCGGCGTCGCGATGAACACCGGCACCTCCGCCGCGAAGGAGGCCGGCAACATGGTCGACCTCGACAGCGACCCGACGAAACTGATCGAGATCGTCGAGATCGGCAAGCAGCTCCTGATCACTCGTGGGGCGCTGACGACGTTCTCCATCGCCAACGACGTCGCCAAGTACTTCGCGATCATCCCGGCGATGTTCGCCGGCGTCTACGGCGGGCTCGACAGCCTGAACATCATGCGGCTGGCCACCCCCGAGTCGGCGATCCTGTCCGCCGTCATCTTCAACGCGCTCATCATCGTCGTCCTGATCCCGCTGGCCCTGCGCGGCGTGCGCTACACGCCGAGCAGCGCCTCCGCCCTGCTCTCGCGCAACCTGTCCCGCTACGGCCTCGGCGGGATCATCGCGCCGTTCGTCGGCATCAAGATCATCGACCTGCTCGTCCAGTTCATCCCGGGGGTGGGTTGACCCATGTTCGCGCGACTGCCCGGCTGGGCCCGCCAGCACCTGGCCGCCCTGCGGATCCTGCTCGTGTTCACCGTCGTCGTCGGTCTCGCCTACCCGCTGGCGATCCTCGCCGTCGCCCAGCTCCCCGGCCTGCACCACCGCGCCGACGGCTCGTTCGTCAGCGGCGCCGACGGCCGGCGGGTCGGCTCGTCGCTGATCGGCCAGTCGTTCACCGACGCCGACGGCAACGCCGTGCCGCGCTACTTCCAGAGCCGGCCGTCGGCCGCCGGGGACGGCTACGACCCGACGTCCACCTCGGCGTCGAACCTCGGTCCGGAGGACGTCGTCGACAGCGTCGACGACCCGGCCACGCGTGGCACCGACGAGTCCCGGCAGAGCCTGCTCACCCAGGTCTGCGCGCGCAGCCAGGCGGTCGGGGCGCTCGACGGCGTCGACGGCCGCCGGCCGTACTGCACCCCCTCCGGAGTCGGCGCCGTGCTCGCCGTCTACCACGCGGGGCCCGGCTACGACGGCCGGGTGACGCGGGTCGTCAGCGCCAACGAGCCGTGCCCGACCCGCCCGTTCCTCGCCACCTATGCCGGCGTGCCGGTGCGCTGCCGGTCGCTGACCGATGACATCGTCGCCGGCCAGCGCGTCCTGATCCGCGGTGACGCCCCCGCGCACCCCGCCGTCCCCGCGGACGCGGTCACCGCCAGCGCCAGCGGCCTCGACCCGCAGATCAGCACCGCCTACGCTGACCTTCAGGTCAGCCGGGTGGCCCGGGTCCGCGGCCTGCCCGCGGGCCAGGTCGCCGCGCTCGTGCGGGACCATACGACCGGCCGGAGCCTCGGCTTCCTCGGCGAACCGGCGGTCAACGTGCTCGGCCTCAACCGGGCGCTGGACGCGCTCACCCCGGCGCGGCGGTGAGCCCGGCCGGGTCGGGTGCGTCGGCCGGATCGGGTGCGTCGGCCCGGTCGGGTGGGGCGGCCGGGTCGGGTGGGGCGGCCGGGTCGGGTGGGGCCGCCGGGTCGGGTGGGGCCGCCGGGCCGGGTGGCGAGGGGAGCGGGGAGCCGGTGGGACGCATCCTGATCGTCGAGGACGAGCCGCAGTTGCTGCGTGCGATGCGGATCAACCTGCATAGCCGCGGCCACGAGGTCCGCACCGCCGTCGACGGCGGCCACGCGTTGCGCGAGGCCGCCAGCCACCCGCCCGACCTGGTCGTGCTCGACCTCGGCCTGCCCGACCTCGACGGCATCGACGTCATCCGCGGCCTGCGCGGCTGGACCAGCGTGCCGATCATCGTCCTGTCCGGCCGCACCTCCGGCCACGACAAGATCGCCGCCCTGGACGCGGGCGCCGACGACTACGTCACCAAGCCGTTCTCCGTGGAGGAGCTCCTCGCCCGCATCCGCGCTGTCACCCGCCGCGCCGGCGGCGTCGAGACCGGCCCGGTCATCATCATCGGCCGCCACCGCATCGACTTCGCCGCCAAGGCCGTCACCACCCTCCCCGACCCCGCGGCACCCCCAGCCGACGGCGGTACTCCCGGCGCCGCCGAGACCGCAGGCACCGGCGCGGCGGCCGCCGAGGCCGGGGCCGCCGAGGCGGGGCAGGTGCCCGAGGCGGTGCGGCTGACGCCGACCGAGTGGCGGCTGCTGGCGACCCTGGTCCGCGAGCCCGGCAAGCTGATCAGCTCGCGGTCCCTCCTTGACCAGGTCTGGGGCCCCGGTCACGCCGACGACACCTCGTCCCTGCGGCTCTACGTCAACCGCCTACGCCGCAAACTCGAACCCGACCCGTCCCGCCCCCGCCACCTCACCACCGAACCCGGCATGGGCTACCGCTACCAGCCGTAAGGCCGTCACAAGACGCTCGAACAAGCCGTTCTTGCAGGTCAGCGGGTCCGACCGATTTTTCTCGGCAAATGGTTTGCCCCGAAAGAACCGGCGACCGGCCGATTGGCTATGTTGTTGCCCCGTCAGCGCGACAATGCAGGCGCACGAAGCGGTGGGGACACGGCATGGCGATGAGGCTGGGTAGTTCATACACCCTGGAATCCCTGATCGGGCGGGGTGGGATGGGGGAGGTGTGGCGTGGGCAGGACCAGTCCGGCCGAGTCCTTGCCGTCAAGCTCCTGCTGCCGGAACTCACCACCGACGAAAAAATAGTCGCCCGGTTCATGCGGGAACGATCGGTACTCACCCGCATTCAGTCGCCGTTCGTGGTCCAGGTCTGGGATCTGGTCGCCGAGCACGGCCGGCTGGCCATTGTGATGGATTTCATCGAGGGTTCCGACCTGCGCCAGTACCTGCGTTCCCGGGGAACCCTGTCCCCGGCGGAGGCGGTCGCCCTGACCGCCGACATTCTGACCGGTCTCGGCGTCGCCCACGACCTCGGCATCGTCCACCGCGACCTCAAACCCGCGAACGTCCTGCTCGACGGCGACGGCCCGATGCTGCACCCCAAGGTGACCGATTTCGGCATCGCCAGCGTGATGGACGGCTCCACCGAGCTGACCACCAGTCAGGGCATCCTCGGCACGCCGACCTACATGGCCCCGGAGATGGTCGCCGGCGGTGAGGTCGGTCCGCCCGCGGACGTCTACGCCGCCGGCATCATGCTCTACGAGCTGGTCAGCGGGGTTACACCGTTCGCCGGACTGATGCCGCTGGCCGTCATGCGCGCCCACGTCGACCTTCTGCCCGGTCGTCCCCCCGACCTCGACGACGCGCTGTGGACCGTCCTGTCGGCCATGCTCGCGAAGAACCCCGGGGACCGCCCCGGGGTGGCCGACCTGCGCGCGCTGCTGCCCAGCCTCGCGGGCCGCCCCGCCCAGCCGCCGCTCGGCTCGCCGCCTCCCGCCACGGCCGCACCGCGGCCAGGCTCGGCCGACGCCGCTCATCCGTCGGCCGCCGCCCCGCCACCGGCACCGGCACCGGACCCGGTGACGTCGGACCCGGCAGTGTCGGACCCGGCAGTGTCGGACCCGGCGACGTCCGACCCGGCAGTGTTGGCACCGGCAGCGTCGGGTCCGGCTGCGGGGGCGCCCGGGCCGGTGTCGGGCCGCCCTGACAGTCCGATAGTCACCTCCCGCAACGGCAGAACGCAGGGCCGCCGCTGGCGGCGGGTGTCGGTCATCGTTGCCGTGGTGGCGGTGGTCCTCACTGCCGGGGCGACGGCGTTGGAGCGCGCGGTGAACAACGGGTCGGACCCGGACCCCCAGCAGAACCTGGCGGCCAGCCACCCGGGACCCGCCCGACCGTCGACCACATCCGCATCCACGGCGACTGCCGCCGCATCCACCGCCACCGCCACCGCCGCCGCATCCCCGGCCACCGCTGACGCAGCCTCGGCCAGCACCGAACCCGGCAGCGCGGCGCCGGCCGCGCCCACCACCGGGACCGGATCGCACCCGGCGTCGGACCCTGTGGCCAGGCCCGGCGCCGGCAGCGCCTCGACCGGGCTCGCGGTTCCCGCCGCCGCACCGGCCGTTACCGGGTCGCAGCCGCTGGCCGTGAGTTCAGGCAAGGCCGCGCCCGCACCGGCACTGGCGGCTCCTCCGGCCCAGCCGACGACCAAGTCCTGGGCCGACACCGCGACCGGCGCCTGCCTCGACAGCGACGGCTCCAGGATTTACACGCTCGACTGCAACGGTGGCGAATGGCAGCAGTGGACTCGGGACGGGCTCCGGTTCCGCAACCTTCATACCGGTACCTGTATGGTCAGCACCGCCGGCGGGTACACAGCGGACGGCACCGCAATGCCGGACGCCCTCTACGCGACCACCTGCGACGGGTCGGCCGGCCAGCAGTGGGTGGTCGCGTCGAGCACCCGCTTCGGACAGGCCTTCCGCAACGNGGGAACGGGTAAATGCCTGGACAGCAATCACGAAAGCCCGAACGGAACCGGATACCAGGCATACACCCTGCCCTGCAGCGGCAATAATTATCAGAACTGGACCTAGGAAAGGGACCGCTGCCGTCGGGCAGCCGGCGGGCCAGCACCGCGCGGCCTGCTGCGTGGCCGTCACGCCGACGGGGTCAGCATCGTGGTGACCTGGCTGCTGGTCAGATTCACGCCGAAGTACTGGCGGTAGAAGGACGTGACCTCGGCGCGGTTCCGCGGTTCCGCCGAACACCCTGATCGTCGACTGTGGGGGTTCGCGCTGAGCGCGCGGCAGGGCTACCACCAGCCGCGGCGGCGCGCCCAGCGCAGCACGGTCGCGGACATGGCGGCCATGACGGCCAGGACGATGAGGAGTTCGGGGTATCGGGAGCGGTCGTTGACGATGAGGTTCATGCCGAGCACCGAGGACAGGGCGGTGATCGGGAGGGTGACGGCGGCGATGACGGCAAAGCGTTCGGCGGCAATGGTCATTTTCGTCTCGGTCAGGGTGCGGTAGAACTCGATCACTCCCTGCAGGTAGTCGCGCTGCGCGTCGGCGAGGGCGCGGATGCGGTCGAACTGGTCGGCAAGGTCGTCGACGAGCGGGCGCGCGGCCAGCAGGGCCCGGATCGCGACGCTGTCAGGCGCCACCGGGGTCGGGTGCCCGCCGGGCGGGCCGGGCGGGCCGGGCGGTGCGGTGCGGGCGAGGACGGACAGCCGGTCGAGGGCCTCCCGACCCAGGGCGCCCATGGTGCGCACGGCCAGCAGTCCGTGGCGGGCGCGGAACAGCTCGTCGAGGAGCTGCTCGGGATCGCCGAGATGACCGCCGGTGACGCGCTGTTCGAGGCGCCACACCTCGCCGGTCGTCGCCTCGATGAACGCCTCCTGGCGCCGCGCCAGCGCCGAGCCGATCGCGTAGACGAGGTCGAACGGGGAGGTCGGGCGCAGCCGGCCCGTGTCGAGCCGGGCCGCGATCTCGCCGGTCTCCCGCAGCATCGCCGCCAGGTCGACGGCCGGGTTCGCCGGCCCGTGCACGGTGACGAGGTAGCGGGGCCCGATGAACTGATCAAGCTCGACGTAGTGCACATGGCCACCCGCGCCGCGTTCGGGCGCGTGCAGCACGACGAACACGTGATCGGCGTAGGCCCGGACCTTGGGCACCCGGTTGCGTTCCACGCAGTCGCGCACGGCGAGAGGATGGAACCCGAAGATGTCGGACAGCACCTGGGTCCCGGCGTCGTCGCAGCTCGGCATGTCCACCCAGACCAGCCCCTCGCCGGCGGCGATGAGCCCGCGCAGCGCCTCGGCGGGGTGCCGTTCGACCCCCGCGTCGGTCAGCAGGCGGATCTCCACGCCGATCAGCCCCCCTCGAACGCTCGCCGCACCCGGTGGCGCCGCAGTTGCCTGCCGTCGGCACGGGACGGCCGGCCGCGCTGCGCCGCGTTCCATCCGCCCGATCGGACCATTCGGTGGAAATTCCGGTTCCCGCGCGGATCCGCGATGAATGAATGTCACGTCCGCGCGGTGTGCCGCGGGAAATGATAGCCATCGGGGCCTCCAGTCGCGATCCAGACCCTGAGCCGGGCGGCGGTGATGTTAGTGGCGCGTGATAACGCCCGGCATTCCCGTTAGTGTTCTGCGAGTGTTCGCCGTGATTCCGGCCGGTCGCGATTCACTGTAGGTGGACCGGTCCGGAACGCACGTGAGGTGATCATCGTGTCCGGGGATGGACGAGCGCCGCGAGCTCGCGGCCGAGGTCGCAAGGGGGGGCGTCGCGGTCGCCGGGGTCGGCTGGTGGCGGCGGATCCGCGGCGCGCTGCCCCGCGCGGCGCCCGGTGGCGGCGACCCCCGTTGTCCGGCGGACCTGGCGGCGTTCGTCGCGTTCGTCGGCCCGCTGGCGATCTGCGGACTGCTGGCCCGCCTCGGCGCGACGCCGCCGGTGGCCGTCGAGGTGGCGCTGCTCGCGCTGCTGACCGCGACGATCGGCTGGTTCGCCCGCCCCGCTGCGGGGCGCTATGCGTCGTCTGTGGGGCGCTGTGCCTCAACGGCTTCCGGCTCCATGAGCTTGGTACCCTCGCGCCGCATCCGGCCACCGACCTGGCGGTGCTGGGCGCGCTGGCGGCCACGTGGCTCGCCGCCTGGTCCGCCCGGGCGCTGTCGTTGCGGATCGTGTCGTTGCGCGCGGGCGTGGGCTGGCCGCCGACGGGACCTCCGGTGCGCGAGACAGTCGTCCCCGACATTCCGAGCCAACGGGTCTCGCCCGGCACCGGCACCGGCTCAGACTCCCGCTGAACGCGGCGTTAGCGTGGCGTGAGAAAACGCGGGGTCGGCGTTAGCATCCCGTGAGAGATTGTCGCGCCGCGCCTGCACCGCGGTTGACTCCCATCGGATGCCGGTGTGGGCGGAGGTGGGGCGCGGCGATGGCCGGTGATGTGGCGCGGCGGCTGCTGGTGGGGCGGCCGATGCGCAGTGAGCGGCTGGCCGAGACCGAGCTGCCCAAGTGGCTGGCCCTGCCGGTGTTCTGCAGCGACCCGCTGTCATCGGTGGCGTACGCGACCGAGTCGATCCTCGTCGCGCTCGCCGCCGGCGGGCTGACGCTCTACCACGTCAGCCCGTACATCGCGGCCGGGGTGGCGCTGACCCTGCTGGTGGTCGTCACGTCCTACCGGCAGACGGTGCACGCCTACCCGAACGGCGGCGGCGCCTACGTCGTCGCCTCGGAGAACCTCGGGCGGACCGCGGGGCTCGCGGCGGCCAGCGCCCTGCTCGTCGACTACGTGCTCACCGTGGCCGTGTCCGTCGCCGCCGGCGTCGGCAACATCGTCTCCGCGGCGCCGGGTCTCGCGGGTGACGCGCTGCCGATCGCGCTCGGGTTCGTCTCCCTGCTGATGTTGATGAACCTGCGCGGGGTGCAGGAATCCGGGCGGATCTTCGCGATCCCGACGTACGGGTTCGTCCTCGGCATCTACGTGATGTTTGCCTGGGCCGCCTACAAGGGCCTCGCCGGCCAGCCGATGCGCGCCGAGACCGCCGGTTACCGGCTCCGGGCGACCAGCTCGACGTCCGGTGTCCTCGCGGTGCTGCTCATCCTGCGCGCCTTCGCGAACGGGTGCACGGCGCTGACCGGCGTCGAGGCGATCAGCAACGGCGTGCCGGCGTTCCGGCGGCCCAAGAGCCGCAACGCCGCGGCGACCCTGTCCGCGATGGCGGCGCTGGCGGTCACGATGTTCGTCGGCATCACGATCCTCGCGCTGGTCAGCGACGTCCACATGGCGGACAGCCCGGCAGACTATGTCGGGCTGCGCCCCGGGACCGAGGTGCCGACCGCGATCTCCCAGATCGGCGCGGCGGTGTTCGGCAAGACGTTCTTCTTCTACTGGAACACCGTCTTCACCGCCGGCATCCTCATCCTGGCCGCGAACACGGCGTTCAACGGCTTCCCGGCGCTCGCCTCGATCCTCGCCCGCGACCGGTTCCTGCCCCGCCAGCTCTACAACCGCGGCGACCGGCTCGTGTTCAGCAACGGCATCGTGCTGCTCGCCGTCGCCGCCGGGCTGCTGCTGGCGGCCTTCGACGCCGACACCCAGTCACTGATCCACCTGTACATCATCGGCGTGTTCGTCTCGTTCACCCTCAGCCAGGCCGGCATGGTGCGGCACTGGCAGCGCGCGCTGGCCGCCCCAGAGCGGGCCTCGGCCGGGGGTGCCGCTGGCGGGGGAGAGGGCTCGGATGCCGCGGCCCGGCGGCGCACCCGCCGATCCCAGGCCATCAACGCCGTCGGGGCGACCGTCACCGCGCTCGTCCTCGTGATCGTCCTGGCGAGCAAGTTCCTCGAGGGCGCCTGGATCGTCGTGGTGGCGATGCCGCTGCTGTTCGCGCTGATGACGGGCATCCGCCGGCACTATGACCGGGTCACCGAGACGCTGCATGTGCCCGATCAGGTGCGGCTGGTCCGGCCGAGCCGCAACCATGTGATCGTCCTGGTCTCCCGCCTGCACATGCCGACCGTGCGGGCACTGTCCTACGCCCGGGCGCTGGCCCCGAGCGAGCTGGAGGCGGTGACCGTCGCCGTCTCCCGCGAGGAGGCGCAGGCCCTGCTCGAGGACTGGGAGAGCCACGGCGTCGACGTGCCGCTACGGATCCTTGACTCGCCCTTCCGGGAGATCACCCGGCCGGTGCTCGGGCACGTGCGCTCGCTGCGCCGCGCGGGCCCGCGCGACGTCGTCACCGTCGTCATCCCGGAGTACGTGGTCACCCACTGGTGGCAGCACCTCCTACACAACCAGAGCGCCCTGCGGATCAAGGCCCGGCTGCTGTTCCAGCCCGGTGTGGTCGTGATCAGCGTGCCGTGGCGGATCGACCGCCCGCCCCCGGACGCGGCCTCCCCGGTGGTCCTGGACCGATCGGGCTAGCGGCCCGTGACGGTGCGGGGGATCAGGTCGCAGTGGAGGTTAAGTGAGGGTAGCCTAACCAAATATTCGAGGGCCTCGGCTGGTCGGCCGGGATGTCCGCGGGGCGCGGGTCCACCGGTGCCCCGCGCGGACACCTCCGGCGGCAGCCTGGCAACGGGGGAGGACGGGTGACGCTCGCACCCTGGCGGCGGCTGAGCCCGGCGGCCCGCTCCGCCCAGCCCGGGCTGGCCCCGGAGACCGCACCGCCGGCTCCGGAAAGCGTCGGCGATCTGCCGGCTCCGGGCGGTACCGGCGATCTGCCGTCGGCCTGCGACGGTGCCGACCGCCCGCCCGCCCGGCTGCTCGGCGAGGGGCTGACCCTCGCCTACGATCGGCGCATCGTCGCGCAGGGCCTCGCGGTGCGCATCCCCGACGGCGCGTTCACCGTGGTCGTGGGTCCCAACGCCTGCGGCAAGTCCACCCTCCTGCGCGCCCTGGCCCGGGTGATGCGGCCGGCCGCCGGCACGGTTCGTCTCGACGGCGCGCAGATCGCGTCGCTGCCGTCGAAGGAGATCGCCCGGCGCCTCGGCCTGCTGCCGCAGACCGCGATCGCGCCGGACGGCATCACCGTCGTCGACCTCGTCAGCCGCGGCCGGTATCCGCACCAGACGGTCTGGCGTCAGTGGTCCACCCGCGACGAACAGGTCGTGCGCGAAGCCATGGCGGTCACCGGCGTCACCGATCTCGCGAGCCGGTTCGTCGACGAGCTGTCCGGCGGGCAACGCCAGCGGGTGTGGCTCGCGATGACGCTGGCGCAGGAGACGCCGATCCTCCTGCTCGACGAACCGACCACCTACCTCGACATCACCCACCAGTTCGACGTGCTGGACCTGTGCGCTGACCTGCACGAGAATCACGGCCGTACGCTGGTCGCCGTCCTGCACGACCTCAACCAGGCCTGCCGCTACGCCACGCACCTCGTTGTGATGGCCGCCGGCCGCATCGTCGCCGAGGGCCCGCCCGCCGAGATCGTCACCGCGGAGCTGATCGAGACGACCTTCGGACTCGCCTGCCGGGTGATCCCCGACCCCGAGACGGGCACCCCGATGATCATTCCTGCCGCCCGGCGCCGGGCGTCCTCGCCGGCGGCCGGGGTCGCCCCGGCGGGCTGACCTCACTGACCGGATGCGCGGCGGGCCGAGGGCGCCGTTGAGTGGTGATCCGCGGAGCCGCCCGCCCCGGAGGGCATCCCAAGCCTCCAAATCGGTTAGATCATATGATTTGAACGGTGTTGCGGGTCACAGTCGACGGGTCGTCGGCGACGGCGGTCCGGCATCGGGGTCGAGGCCGCGCCTCGACGGTCGGCCGCCCGCCGAGGCGCGCGGACCGGCACGCGGTGTTGGCCCCGGCGTGGGCTGGGCCCCTTCCCTGCGAGCCAGGCAGAGTCATCCCCGAGAGTCAGTCGGGGCCATCCCCGAGAGCCAGGAGGAGCAGATGACAGCAGCACCGGAAGCCGCCACAGGCTTATCCGCCACCTCCGCCGGACCGTCGGCCACCGAGCCCGTCGTACCCCCGGCCCCCGTGTCGCCGGCCCCCGTGCCGAGGACGGAGCCGACGGCCGAGGGGCGCTTTGCCGGGACCGTCGTCCTGGTCACCGGCGCCGGCCGCGGGCTGGGGCGCACGATCGCCGAGGCGTTCGCCGTCGAGGGCGCCACGGTCGTCGTCGCCGCCCGGACCGCGCGGTACGGCGAGCGCACCGTGCGGGAGTTCCGTGAGCGGGGGCTGTCGGCCTCCCTGGTGCTCGGCGACCTGGCCGAGCGGGCCGACGTCGCGAAGATGTTCGACGAGGCGGTCACCCGACACGGGGCGCTGGATGTGGTCGTCCACAGCGCCGCCGACAACGCTCAGGGGCTGCTCGCCGAGATCGACGACGACGCGCTCGACTACCTGCTGCGCAGCAACGTTCACGCGCTGCACTGGATCACCCGGGCGGCGGTGCCGCACCTGAGGCGGTCGAAGCTTCCCGGGCGGATGATCTTCATCTCCTCGGGTGCGGCGAACCGCGTCTTCTCGCCCGGCCTGAACGCCTACGGCTCCACGAAGGCGTACCTGGAGTCGTTCGCCCGCGGCCTGGCCGGCGAGCTCGGTCCGCTCGGCGTGCGGGTCAACGTCGTCGGTCCCGGCCTGACCGTGACCGAACGGATGCTCGGCCACCTCACCCACGCCCAGGCCGACTCGCTGGCCAGCACCTACCCGCTCGGCCGCGCGGGCCTGCCCGAGGAGATCGCCGCGGCGGTGCTGTTCCTCGCCTCCCGGGAGGCCTCCTACATCACCGGTGCCTCCCTGCTCGTCGACGGCGGGGCGAGCATGGTCCCCTTCCCGGCTCGCGGTGCCATGAACGACTCCACCAGCCACTGACCCGGCCAGCGCACTGACCCGGCCGGCGCACTGACCCGGCCAGCGATTTCAAGGCCGACCCCGGCCGCATCGTGCGGCCGGGGGACGTCCGAATGGCCGGTCAGGGTTTTGTCACTCGTGGGTCAGGTAGCGAGCCGATATTCCCGGTCGGGGGCGGAGTCCGGCTGGTTACGAATTTCTTGCCTTCTGGTCAGTCGGCGGAAGGCGGACCTCGGTCAGGAAGAACTCGTCGATTCTGCGCACCACCTCGGCGAACTGATCGAGATTGGCGGGTTTGGTGACGAAGGCGTTGGCCTGCAGGTCGTAGCAGGCGGCGACATCCGCTGCCGCGGCCGACGCGGTGAGCACGACGACGGGGATCGACCGTAGATCGACATCGGCCTTGAGCTCGGCGAGTACCTCCCGGCCGTCCCGGCGCGGGAGGTTCAGGTCGAGCAGGATCAGGTCGGGTCGCCGCGCCATTCGGCCCGCTCCGAGGGTGCGTAGATACGTCATCGCGGCCACCCCGTCCGCGGCCACCCGCAACTGCGCCGGCACTCCCTGGTCCAGTAACGCCACCTGGATCATCAGGGCATCGCCGGGATCATCCTCCACCAGGAGAACTTCGGTCGGAGCCGAATCCGGCACTGAACCTCCTCACGCCCGGATCTGCCTTCATTCGCTCTCGTAATACCATTTCGCGGGAAGTGGCCGCCGGCTCCGGGGAGCCCCCTCGCCACCCGCGGGCCCGCCGTGGCCGGGCCCGCCATCGGCCAGCGCACCGCGTCCCGAGGCCCCACCGACCGGCGGGGCCGCCGCGTGGCGGGCCGCTCACCGGCACCGGTCGTGAGAACGCCGCCGGAGATGCGCGTCGGCGGTGGGAAAGCGGCCGGCTCCGGGTATAACCGGATCACCGGCGACCAGCGGATCAGAAGGGCAGCCGATTTCCGGGTGGCGCCGCGTCGCGGTCGGCTGCGACTGCTTCTCGCGCGCCGCGGACCACGGCAGACGGCCGAAAGGCGGGTGTGGCAGTGGAATGTGGCGAACCGGTCCTCTGGGGAATCTCCTTCGACGCGACCCCCATCTCGGGCGTGGTGGTCGAGTTCGTGAAGACTGCCCGGATTCTCCACCAGCGCGGCTACCGCGTCCACCTCGACCTCGGGTACGACGTGAAGGCCGACAAGAACGCGTTCTTCCAGCCCTATCGGGACGAGGCCGCGCTATTGCCGGACTGGGTTCGACTGGCCCGGATCGACGGGCTCGACGCCACGCCGGGATATGACGCGGATTTCGTGACCGCCGTGCTGCGGGAGGTGGTCCAGGCCGGCGATGAGCGGCTCGTGCCGCAAATCGACACGGTCGCCGAACAGATCAGTCGCCGTGTCGTCGACACCTGGCGGCGGCACAAAGTCTCGTTCGTGCTGGTGGAGAACGGCACACTGCCGGAGAACATCACTTACACCCGGGCGCTGTACCTGGCCATCGAACGGTACGGGCGCGAGGAGGGGTTCGGCCGATTCGTGCTCTGGCGCGACCACGACCTGATGTGGCAGAGCGAGCCGGGCGCGGGCAAGTACGGAACCTTTCCCTACCCGCACGCGGTCGCCCCCGTCGACTCACCGCACATCCAGTATCTGGTCCAGCACGCCGAGGCCCGCCGCCGGATGCTGCACTGGCAGCCCGACCTGCGTCACCTCGCGGTCCTGCCGAACACGTTCAGCGCGCCGCCGGCCGCCGTCGACGAACACAACGCCGGTTTCCGTCGGGACCACGGCATTCCGGCGCAGGCGATCCTCATCGCCCGTCCCACCCGCCTCATCCCGCAGAAGCGCATCGACCGCGACATCCATCTCCTCGCGGCACTGCTCGCCCATCCACGGCTGCCCGACGACATTCACCTGTTCGTCACCGGCGACCGGGTGGAATCCCCGACCGAGTACGCGCGTCTCGCCGCGTTCGCCCGGCGGCTCGGGGTGGCCGACCGGGTGGTGTTCGGCGGCTGGCTCGCCCCGCACGCCGGCGAGGTGGGTCGACCGGCGGGGCGCGGTTATTCGGTGCGGGATCTGCTCGCCCACGCCGACCTGGTCTCGTTCCTGACCTCCGGCGACTACGAGAGTTACGGCAATCCGATCGGGGAGGCCATCGCCGCCGGCGTCCCGTACATCACCACCGGCTATGACCTGTACGACGCGGTGTACGGCAGCGCGGGATTCCAGGCGCCGGTGATGGATCTCGCGGCCGGCGACCTGCCGACGCCGGACTTCGTCGACGCCGTCGCGGACCTGCTCGTCGACGCCGAGACGCGCCGGCGGACCGTCGCCGTCAACCGCCGGCTCGGTGCCCGACGCCTCGCCCGCAGCCGTCGCCAGGTCCGCGACCTGCTCGACGGGATGGTCGGGCCGGCGGCGGCACCACGGCCCACGCCGATGGACGCCGGCATCCGGATGAGCGTCGTGCTGCCGGTCTACAACGAGGCCGCGAACCTGCCGGCGGTGCTGGCGTCGCTGCACGGCCAGTGCGGCGACGACGGGACGCCGCTGCGGGACAGGGCGCCGTACGAGGTGGTGGTCGTCGACAACAACTCCACCGACGCCACCGTCGACGTCGCCCGCGGGTTCGCCGCCACGCATCCCGACCTCCCCGTCCAGGTGATCCATGAGGGCGAGCAGGGGGTCGCCTGCGCCCGCCGGGCGGGCATGCAGTTCGCGGTCGCGCGCAGCCGGGCCCGGGCCGAGGCCGAACCGGCCCGGCGGTTCTACCTGGTCTCCGCGGACGCGGACTGCCGGGTCGACCCCACCTGGCTGTGGGAGCTGTTCGTCGCCATGGAGGCGGGAAAGGCGGCGATCGGGGTCTGTGACTACTACTACCGTGCCGAGCATTTCGCCGGCCGGCCGCGGCTGTGGGCCGCGATCGACCGGACCCTGCGCTGCCGCGCGGTGACCTTCCGCCTGTTCGGCGGCTTTCCCGACGGAAAGGGCTTCGCGGTCGAGCGCGGCGCGTACGAGAAGGTCGGCGGAATCGAGATCTTCTATCAGGTTCAGGACGGCCGGTTCGTCCCGCACCTGTCCGACGACTGGGATTTCGGCATCGCGGTGCGGGGATCCGGCGAGGAGATCGTGTACGCCCCGAGATCGCGGGTCGAGATCAATCCCCGGCGGGTCGACCACGCCCTGGACGAGGTCATCGCCGGCCGGGCGTACGGCCACGGCGGCACGATCGTGATGCGCGACATCCGGGACCCCGACCTTACCGTCGACGGAGCCCGGGACCTCACCGCGGCGCAGGCACGGCAGGCGTGGGAGTTCTCCGTCAAGGACTTCACGCCGAAGAACACGATCCTGCCCGTCCTGCTCACCCCGTCCCTGCTCGACGACGCCGCCGTGGCGGATTTCTTCACGCCGTCGTTGGCCCGGCGGCTGGGCCGCCGCAGCGCCGAGATCATCGCCGAGATGCGCGTCGTCGACCTCACTCCGATCCACGCCTACAAGACGCCGAGCTACCGGTTGTACTTCGAGTTCGCCGACGAGATCTTCGCCCGGCTGCGCGCGACGGCGGGGTCGGACATCGGCCGTCCACCGCCGCTGCCGACCTGCCTGCGTGAGGTGCCCACCGGCCGTTTCCGGGAGTTCGTCCGCTATTACTGCGAGGACCGGGAATCGGGCGCGGCCCACGACTACTTCGGCAACGGCGGGGTGTTCTGATGACGATCGTCGGCGAGAACGCGGAACTGGCCTCCCTGCGGGAGATCGACCCGTCGTACCCGACTCCGACGGTGCTGTCCGTACTNGGCGCGCCGCAGAACCGGGAACTGCTGGACTACGTCGCCCGGGATCCGTTCGGTGCGCACGTCTTTCCCGGCGATCTGGCCGACCATCCGCCGGAGCTTTTTCTCGCCGACCTCGCCGACCAGCTCGTCGACACCGCGCCCATCCACCTGTGGTCCTACATTCCGACCTGTTCCTACCGCTGCCGGTTCTGCCAGTACCCGACGGTCCTGATCGCCGGTGAACCCGCGGTGGCCGCGGCCCGGGCGGCCCGGTGGGTGGATCTGAACATCGCCGAGGCTCGGCTCTGGCTCGACCGGGTGCCCACCCTGGCGGCTGCGCCGGTCGGCGAGTTCAACGTCTTCGGTGGCACACCGTCCCTGCTGCCCGCATCCGCCATCCGCAGGCTTCTCGGGTTCTACCGGGAGAACTTCGGCTTCACCCCCGACACCGCGATCCGGTTCGAGGGCGATCCGAGCAGCCTCACGGCCGAGCAACTGGAGACACTCGCCGAGCTCGGCGTCACCAAGCTGTCCTGCGGCGTGCAGTCCTTCGACGACCGGGTGCTGGCGCAGTCCGGCCGGCCGCACACCGGCGCGCGGTGCGTGGAGTTCATCCGGGACGCCCAGCGGCTGGGGTTCGCCTGGATCAGCGTCGACCTGATGTACGGTCTGCTGGACCAGACCGTCGACAGCGTCCGCCGGGACCTGGACGTCGTCGTGGACACCGGACCGACCGCGGTGGTCTGCACGAAACTTCACCTGCGGCCCTATGCCGAGACGAGGACCGGGGTCGCCGGGGAGCGGCCGGCGGCCTGGCAGATTCCCGCCTACCGCGACCGGCTCGTTGCCGCCGGCCATCGTTGGCCGACGCTCGGCGAGCAGTACCAGATGCGTGAGGTGCTCACCGACGGGCTGGCCGGCGCCGGCTATGCGGAGCATCCGACCATGTACTTCGCCCGCGCCGGGTTCGGTCCCGAAACCTGGAAGTCGATCATGGTGGATCAGGACCGGCAGGAGGCCGAGGTGGCGATCGGCCTCGGCGGCAGCTCGAGCTGCCGTGCCTCGGAGGCGATCACCGAGGTGGCCTGGGGGCGCTACACCGCGGCCATCGAGTCCGGCCGGCTGCCGCTGGCGTCCGCGACGTCGTTCTCGCCGGCCGCCCGTGAGTCACGGGCGGTCCGGATGGCCCTGTCCACCCTGCAACCGCTGCGTGATCGCCTGCACCGCGCCCGGTTTCCCGGCAGCTCCCTGCTCGCCGAGCCGTGGCGGGGCCGGTTCCGCGCCCTGGCGGACCGCGGGCTGGTCGGCGTCGACGAGTCCGCCGGGACGGTGACGCTGACCCGGGACGGCCGGACGCTGGTCGAGGCGATCATCAACACCGCCCTGTGACGGGTGGGTCGGGGCGCCCGGCGGTCAGCAGTGCACGGTGTGCAGGAGGGCCGAGACCGCGGCGAGTCTCAGCATGATCAGTTCGTTCGCGTCGAGGATGTGCCGCAGCCCGTCGGGTTGGGCGAGCTGGTCCGTCAGCCGGATGCGCATGGACCGGTCGTAGGCGATCCGCCGGCCGGGCCCGGCCCGCTTCGCGGCGTACATCGCGAGGTCGGCGGCGTTCAGCAGCTCCTCTCCGTCGCCCAGCTCTTCGCCGTCGCCCAGCTTGGGGCCGGACAGGGCGAGGCCGACGCTGCCGGTCAGCACGATCGGGCGCTCCCGCAGCTGGGTCGGTACCGCCAGCGCCGCGAGCACCCGGTCGGCGATCGCCGCCAGATCCGCGATGCTGGCCACGTCCTCGCACAGGACGGCGAACTCGTCGCCGGCGAGCCGGCCCACCACGTCACCGGGTCGCACCGCCTGTCCCAGCCGGACGGCGGTGGCCCGCAGCACCTCGTCGCCGGCCTGGTGTCCGAGGGTGTCGTTGACCGCCTTGAAGCCGTCGAGGTCGATGAAGAGCACCCCGACCCGGCGGTCGTCGTGGCGGGCGCGGCGCAGCGCCCGGTCGAGGTGGTCGAGCAGCGCGGTGCGGTTCGGCAGCCCGGTGAGGCCGTCGTGCAGGGATCGATGGCGGATCTCGTTCTCCATCCGAAAGCGGATGGCCGCCGATCCGAGCACCGCGGCGACGGAGTGGAGGAACCCGGCGTCCTGCTCGGTGAACGCCTCCGCGCCCGGCGGCCGCCGCACCTCGATCGTCGCGAGGACCTGGTCGGCCCGCCCGACCGGGACCGTCAGACCGTCCGCTGTGGCCTCATCCGCGGTGTTGGGCGGGACGCGTCGATCCACGCGGGCGAGCAGGCCACCCCGCTGTCCGTACTCGTCCACGTCGTGGGCCTGCACGAGGTCGGCGCCGAGATGGTCGGCCAGTGCTGTCACCGCGCGTTCCCACAACGCGGCCGGAGACTCGGCCTCCAGCGCCCGCTGGCCGAGGTCGGCGATCACCGCCTGTTCGGCGGACCGGACCCGCAGGTTCGCCACGGCCTGCTGTCGTTCGGTGATGTCGGTGACCACCGCGGCGACGGAACCCACCTCGCCGCTGTCCGGGATGGGCACGAGATGCACGTCGAGGCAGCGGCCGAACACCTCCACGATCTCGTTGACCCGCTCCCCGGCCAGCGCCCTGCGCATGATCGAGATGGCCTGGGGAAGATCGGCGAATATCGTGAAGATCGAGGACTGGCGCGCCTCCCACAGCCCCGCCGCAGCCTGCGGATTCACCGTCCCCTCGCTCACCAGGACCCGGCCGTCGCGGTCCGCCAGGAAGATCGACACCGGGGTGTTCTCCACCACGAGCCGGAGCCGGTTGTGCGCCGCGATCTCCTCGGACACGTCCTGGAGATGGGCGAGGAAGTACTGTTCCCCGTCGGGATCGGTCAGCAGCGCGATGGTGGACAGGGCGTGGACGACGGAGCCGTCCGGGCGCAGCAGACGCAGCATCATCCGGCTCCGGGACCGACCCGTTGCGAGCCGCAGGCGCGCCTGCGCGGTCCAGCGTTCCCTGTCCTCCGGGACGGCGATGTCCTCCCAGGTCAGGCCGATGACCTCGGACTCGGTACGGCCGAGGACGGCGCAGGCGGCCGCGTTGACGCGCCGGATGCGATGGTCCAACGCACCCGTCTCGGTGACCGCAATGTCCAGTACCTCGAAAAGGTCCGGACGCTCCCCCTGCGTCACGACCACTCACCCACTCCGCCCGACCCGTCCCGAGGGCCTTCTACCCGATCGCGCCCAAGGTAATCAGTCAGACACAATGCGCATCACCGGTGAAGATATCGGCGATAAGCCGTAGGTCACCGGGGTTTGACCAGTTCCTCGTCGCCGGTCGCGACCGGGGAGGTCGGAGGCGCTCGCTACAGTGATTCTCGGCCGTGATCGGATCCTCGGCCGTGATCGGACCAGTCGCACGGGGAGATCGACAGGATGGATGTGGCGAAGGCGGTCCGCCGGGTGATCCCGGGGGATCCGGAGACGGCGCGCGACCGGGTGATGGTGCCGGCACGCTCGCTGTGGCGCAGGGCCTGGGCCCGGCGCGGCATCGACATCACCTCGTCCATGGCGACGAGATCCTGTCTCGTGGTCGCCCCGCACCCCGACGACGAGACGTTGGGGTGCGCGGTGGCGATCCTGCGCAAGCGGGCCGCCGGCACCCCGGTCACGGTGGTGATCGTCAGTGATGGCTCCCGCGGGGAGCCGGCGACGCTGCCGCCGGCGGAGCTGGTCGAGCTGCGCAAGGCGGAGACACGCCGGGCCTGCGCCCTGCTGGACGTCGACGAGTCCGACGTGCTGTTCCTCGGATTCCCCGACGCGGAGCTCACCGAGGAGGTGGAGGCCGTCGCCGCGCGGCTCGGCGAGCTCATCGGCGCCCTCGCGCCCGAGCAGATCCTGGCACCGACCTCCTGCGAGGGGCATCCGGACCACGACGCGACCAACGAGGCGGTCCGCCGGGCGGTGGCGGCGACCGGGTACCGCGGCCAGGTGCTCGAATACACCGTCTGGCTCTGGACGCACTGGCCCTGGACCCTGGGGTACGGGTCGGCGGGCTGGTCGGCGCAGCGGCTGCTCGTCCAGCCGGTCCATCGGTTGCGGGAACGCCGCCCGTTGCTGGTGGACGCACGCGGCCTGCGGGCGCGCCAGCGCCTGGCCCTCGCGGAGCACGCCACCCAGGTGGGGGAGGGGGACGCGGAGCCCGACGCCGCCGCGCCGGTGACCGGCTCGCTGCTCGCGACCCTGCAGAGCCCGTACGAGGTCTACGTCGACGCGGGGGCGCTGAACCACCTCGACTTCGACCGTCCGTGGCGGTCCGACCCCGGCGCCGTCCGACCCCGGTAGCGTCCGGCGCCGGTAGCGGCGCCGGCCCGGCGACGGGCCCCGGGCCGACCTGCACCGCCCACCGGGGCGGCCGGTCGGCCGGTCGGCCGGGGCGCCGCCTCAGCCGCGGGGGGCGGGCCAGTGCCGGCGCCGTTCCCCGGGCAGGTCGGGGTAGAGGGCGCCGGTGGCCGGGGGGCTCGACCGGCGGCGTTGCTGCGGCAGGTTCTGCGCCCCGAAGTGCGCGATGGCGCGCCGGTACGCCTCGACCTTGCGCCGGGCGATGGCCGCGGGTTCGATCTCGACCACGCCGAGACGCCCCCGGGCCCCGAACGCGCTCGCCCGCGCGGGGTCGAGCAGGAACGGCGCCAGCGCGTCGGCCAGCGGCGCCGGATCGCCCGCCGGAACCGAGCACCCCGCCTCCCACCGCTCGACGAAGGGCGCGACCCCGGCCTGGTTCGTGGTCACCACCGGCCGCCCGGCCGCCATCGCCTCGGCGGCGACGATCGAGAAGCTCTCGAAGCGGCTCGGCACCGCGACGACCCGGGCCCGCCGGTAGACCTCCTGGAGCTGGGCACCGGACAGGTGGCCGGTGAACTCCACGTCCAGCCCGAGTTGGAACGCCCGGCGGGCCAGCCACTCGCCCGAGGAAATCCCGTCGATCTCACCCGCCGAGCGCCCCGCGAGGACCAGCCGGTGCGACACCCCCGCCGCGCGCAGCCGCGCCGAGGCGTCGAGCAGGACGTCCACCCCCTTGAAGGCCTCGAGCCGGCCCACGCAGGCGATGGTCGGCGTGGTATCGGCGACGTCGGGAACGCTCTGCCATGGCTCCGCGTCGAAGGGGTTGGGAATCACCTCGACCTCGCGGTCATCCAGCCAGCCCTGCTCCCGCAGCGTGTCGACGAGGAGCTGGGACGGGGAGGTGACCACGTCGGCCCGGGCGGCCGAGATCCGGTCCAACCGGTCGGCGAGCAGACCCTTCGTCCCGATCGGCTGGCCCGAGAGCCGGACCGTGAGCATGGTCGGGCAGTGCAGGTGGATGGCCAGCGGCACCGAGTGGCGCGCCGCCTGGATCAGGGCCCGGGTCTCGCCGTCCTGCGTCTCGATCACGTCCGGTCGCAGCCCGAGCTGACGTGTCCAGAGGCTGTAGGACAGCGGGAGGCTGGCGCGCAGCGTCAGCGAGTCACGCGGGTACAGCGGCCCTCGAAGCTGGGCTCCGACCCTTCCCAGCGCGCGGCTGACCGGCACCCGCAGTAACGGGCGTCGGTGGACGTGCACCCCGTCCTCCACGGAGTCGGCGATCTGGTAACCCTGCGCGCACAGCACATGCACCTCGTGGCCGAGCCGCGCGAGTGCCGCGGCCAGTGCCGCCGTGTAGGTACCCGCACCGTCCCAGACGACCGGCGGGTACTGCTCGCAGAAGAAGAGAATGCACAGTCGCTGTAAAGAGAGCAATGACTCCGCCACGTGGTGTCCCCGATTCCGCCGTGCCGTAACGAGAGAGTGCGAAGAATATCGCCAATACGTTACTTGGTGGACGGGTCGCGCGTCCGTGTGGTCCGCTGGTTCCGACGAGTTTGAGGGAAACTTAAGGTGACGAGTTGGGGCTGGTACCCCGGTCGTGCCGGTCGCGGCGGTTGCGGGGGGTGGTCCCCGGACGCGCCCGCGCTTGCCGACGAGCGAAAGTTAACATTCGCGTAAGGGTGGAGTGTGGCCAGGCGGTCCGGCGGCCAGCCGGGTCGGATCGTAGGTCTTAGTTACGGTTCAAAGTGGGACCTATCGTCCCTTTCGGCTCCTTGGTGTGGAGAGGGCCGGCGGCGGCGGAGTTCGACGGCCGGGCCGGCGGCGGAGTTCGGCGGTCTCGTCCGTGACAGGCACCGTTGATCCCGTGCCGTTGATCCCGTGCCGTGAGCCGACCGCGGTGCGCGGATCCGGCGGACCCCGGCAATCAAACAACCGCGGGCGGGTGCGCTCTTCCCGCCGGCGGGCTGGAAGTGAACCGTCAGGAGCGGTCGAGGTCCAGGTCGAGCATGCGGATGGCGTTGCCTCGCATGATCTTGTAGATCTCGTCGTCGGGGACGCCCGCCATGAGCCGCTCGGCCACCTCCCGGGTGTTCGGCCAGGTGGAGTCGGTGTGCGGGTAGTCGGTCTCGAAGGTGATGTTGTCGATGCCGACGTCGTGCCGGGATCGGACGCCGAAGCGGTCGTCGAAGAAGCAGCCGAAGATGCGATTGTGGTAGTAGTGCGAGGGCGGCTCGGGCAGGCCCCCGTCGCCGAGCCAGGAACGGGCGTCACGCCACTTGGCGTCGATCCGCTCCAGCAGGAACGGAATCCAGCCGATCTGCGACTCGGAATAGGCGAGCTTCAGGTTCGGGTAGCGCACCATGAGGCCCGACCAGAGATAGTCCGACATCGAGGCCATGGCATTGTTGAACGCGACGGAGGCGTTCACCGCGTGCGGCGCGTCCGGCGACGTCGACGGCATGCGCGAGGACGACCCGATGTGCATGCACACGACGGTGCCGGTCTCGTCGCAGGCGGCGAAGAACGGGTTCCAGTAGCCGGAGTGGATGCTGGGCAGGCCGAGGAACGGCGGGATCTCGCTGAACGCCACGGCCCGGACGCCGCGGGCGGCGTTGCGCCGGACCTCGGCCGCCGCGAGGTCGGCGTCCCACAGCGGGACCAGGCACAGCGGGATGAGCCGCCCGCCGGAGTCGCCGCACCACTCCTCGACCATCCAGTTGTTGTAGGCCTCGACGCAGGTCAGGCCGAGCTCGCGGTCGTCGGTCGCCTCGTGGAAGGTCTGACCGCAGAACCGGGGGAACGTCGGGAAGCACAGCGACGCCTCGACCCAGTTCACGTCCATGTCCGCCAGCCGGGCCTTCGGGTCGTAGCAGCCCGGCCTCATCTCGTCGTAGGTGATCGAGGTCAGGGACATCTCCTCGCGGGCGAAGCCGACCGCGGCCGTGGTGCGCTTCTGGACGAAGACCAGATCCTCGAAGACCCAGCAGTCCGCCGGACGCCCGCTCGGGTCGAAATCGTGCGCATATCTGGGGCCGGGGCCGACCACCCGGATTCCGGCGACCCCACGACGCTCGACCCGGGGGCCGCGTTCGCGAAACTTCGCGGGCAGCCAGCTCTGCCACAGGTGGGCCGGCTCGACGACGTGGTCATCGGTGCTGACGATCCTCGGGAGTTCGATCCTCGGGAGTTCCATGCGCGCCTCGCAGCTCTCCGAACCGGCGGATGAGCCCGACCGTAACGTCGGCAAGATGTCGCTTACCTGTCGAGCCGCGACTCGTATCCGGATAAAGCTGACTTTGTCTGCACGAAAAGCCCGGATCGTTCCGGGCCCGTCTTCTGCTCGCGGAACGCTGACATTTGACCGAGGAGTCGGGATATCGTCCAGCATCCGCAGAGTGACACGCGACACACAGCCCATCGCAATTCGTGTACTTCGCGACCGTCGTCGCGAGAGGAGCTGGACATGCGGGCAGACACGCAGGCGCAGCGGGCCCAGGATGCCGGTGCCGAACTTCGCCGGGAGGTGCGCCTGGACGGCCCCGTCGTCGTGGTGGCCGACGGCGCCCGGCCCGACGCCGAGGCGCTGGCCCTGCTGGCGGGCCGCGAGCGGTGGCGACTGGTCGAGGCCGGGGGAGTGGACGCCGCCCGCCGCGCCACCTCGCTCCGCAAGGCGTCGCTGATCGCCGTCGTCACCGACGACCCACGGTTCGCCGTCGAAGTGACCCGCGCAATGTGCCGCTCCTGCGACGCCCCGGTCATCGTCGTGGGCGACCTCGACCCGATGATCCGGGTGCGCGTGCTCACCGACGGGGCGGACCTGGCCCTGCCGACCGGGCTGGACCAGTCCGCCGTGGGGGCGCAGATCATGGCCCTGCTCCGCCGGGTCAGCGACACCTGGGAGCCGACCGTGCGCTACCTGAGCGCCGCCGAGCTGCAGGTCGACCTGTGGGCCCGGACCTGCCTGCTGGGCGGGGCGGAGCTCACCCTGTCGCCCACCGAGTTCCGCCTGCTCGCGTACCTGANGCGCCACCCGCACCGGGCCCTGCCGCGGTTCCGGATCGTCCGCACGCTGTGGGGCAGTGCCGGCGGGCCGGGCGACACCAACGCCCTGCGCATCCAGGTCTCCCGGCTCCGCAACAAGATCACCATTGCGGGGCGGCCGACACCGCTGATCCGCGCGGTGCGCGGCGTCGGGTACGAGTTCACCGAGAACGTCCTGGAGATGGGCGACGACGTCAGCGGCGCCGCCGCCCGGCTGACGTCGCTGACGATGCCACGCACGGTCCTCGACATCGCCCGCCGGCTGCCCCGCGCCTCGCAGACCGCGGCGGCGGAGTTCCTCACCACCACGCTGGTGACCAGTTCCGCCTGCGACGCCGCGGCGATCTTCCGCCGCGGCGGCGGGCTCATGCACCTGGTCGCCGAGCGGGGCAACACCGCGCGGTGGCGGGAGCTGATGGCCGGCGGCGTGCCCTTACGGTCCAGCTTCGCCCAGGTCCACGCGTTCGAGACCAGCCAGCCGACCCAGATCGCCGACATCGTCGGCGGCGCGCACGGCTACCGCGAGACGACCCGCGCGCTGGCGGCCGACGGCTTCCACAGCTGCCTGTTCGTCCCGATCTTCAACGGCCCCACCGCCTGGGGCGGGCTGGGCCTGGCCAGCCGGTCCCGCCGCCCGCTCGACCCGGCCGTCACGACCTTCGGCGTGGCGATCGCCGCCATGTTCTCGCTGGTCATCCGGCCGGCGTCCGAACTGGCGGGATGACCGCACTGGCGGGATGACCGCACTGGCGGGATGACCGCGGGCCGGCGGTTCACCGGGCCGGCGATCGAACGTCAACCGACATCTTCCCGGCGGTAACGTCCCGCCCGAGGAGGACGATCGATGACATTCACGAACTCCCAGAGCAGGGTCGTTCCCGCACCGGTCCGCGCCGCCGACGCGCACGCGCCCACCCGCCTGAGCCACCTGGCCCTGGTGACGCGAGACGCCGCCGCCACCACCGCCTTCTACAGCACCGTGATGCGGATGGAACTTGTGGCCGCGGTGATGCACGAGCGGGTGCCGTCGACCGGGGACACCATGCCCTACCTGCACATCTTCTTCCGGATGCAGGACGGGTCGACGGTGGCCTTCTTCGAGGTTCCCGACCTGCCCGCCGCGGCGCCGGCCCCTCATCCGGCCCACGACGTCTTCCGGCACATCGCGCTGGAGGTGCCCACCACCGACATGGTCGACGAATGGCGGGAATGGGTGCGCGGCCACGGCGTCGACGTTCTCGGTCCGGTCGACCACACCATCATTTACAGCATCTACTTCTACGATCCCGACGGCAACCGGCTCGAGATCACGACGCCGTTGGTCGCCGACTGGAACGACCGGCCGACCCGGGCCCGCCGGACACTCGAGGCGTGGACGGCGACGAAGGAGCGGGCCCGCCGCGACGGCACCGAGGTGTCGGCCGCGCTGCACGACCTCGTCGTCACCTCCGAGTCGACCACCCTTGGCTGAGAGCCGCCGGATGCTGTACGAACTGCGCCGCTACGAGCTGTTCGGCCACAACCGCGACGCCCTCCACGACCGGTTCGCCGACCACACCGTGCCGCTGTTCGACCGGCACGGGTTTCGTCAGGTCGGCTACTTCGAGACCGTGATCGGTGACGGCCCCGACCTCACCTACCTGCTCGCCTGGGACGGCCTCGACGAACGCCAGCGAGCGTGGGCCGAGTTCCACCGGGATCCCGAGTGGGCCGAGGTGCGCCGGCGCAGCACCGCCGAACACGGGCTGCTCGTGGCGAGGACCCACAGCAGCATCCTGCGCCCGCTGCCGTTCTCGAACCTGCGCTGACGCCGTCCGGTGCGACCGACGACGGCATCGGTGTACCGAGGCGGCTCAGCCCGGCAGGTAGGCGGTTCCCGCCAGCAGCCGCCGGGCGGTGCGCAGCACGCCCACCGACACGATCTTCCCGGGCGAGGTGCGGACGGTCACGGTCAACGCGCCCCTGGGATGGGTGATGCGGACCGAACCCGGGTCGCCGCTGCGGGCGGCGGCGAACGGCAGGGTGCCGGCGGTGCGGGCGGCGGCGGCCGTGCACAGCGCGGTGGTGATCGGGCAGGCGTGGTGGGCGCGTCCCAGGGACATCGCCCGGACCACGAGATCGGCCGCACCGTGCCGGTCCCCGGCACTCGCCCCGTGGCCGGGGACGGCTTCCGCGGGCGCGGTGGGTCCCGCCTGCGGCGACGGGGAGACGATGGTGAGCCGGGGCAGGACCGGGGAGCCGACCGCGGCCGCGGCCTCGTCGGCCGCGAGCCCGATGCGGACGGCGCCGGCGGCGCGGATGGACTCCAGCCGCGCAAGTAAGCCCGGCGTGGCGTTGAGCGCGACCGGCGCCTCGTCGCCGCGCAGCCCGAGGTCCGCCGCCCGGACGAACACGATCGGCGCCGCCAGGTCGACGAGCGACACCTCGATCGGGTTGCCGACGCTCGGCGTGAGCACGTCGCGCGGTCGGCCGGTCGGCAACAGCGCCCCGGTGACCGGGCCGGACGGGTCGAGGTACTCGGTCAGCACCGCCAGCCCCGTGGTGGGCATCCCCGCGAGCCGTGCCTCCTCCCGCCAGTCACCCTCCCGCCAGTCACCCTTCTGCCAGTCGCGGCGGGTCGGCGGGGCCGGCACGAGGGCGTCGATGCGCTGCCCCACGTTGCGGTTGAACATCCGCACCAGGCCGGGTCGGGCGTCGCCGGCGAGCAGGCCCTCCTCCAGGGCGTACACCGCGGCGGCCGCGGTGAGGTTCCCGCAGTTGCCGGCGTAGTCGACGATCGGACGGTCGATGCCGACCTGGACGAACAGGTAGTCGATGTCGCAGCCCGGGTGCTCGCTCGGCCGGACCAGCACCACCTTGCTGGTGCTCGAATGCGTCCCGCCGAGCCCGTCGAGCTGCATCGGGTCGGGCGAGCCCAGCAGGGCCAGGATCGCTCGGTCCCGCTCGGGCCCNGCGCCGGGCAGCGCGTCGTCGGAGACGAACACGCCCTTGCTCGTACCGCCGCGCATGAGCACCAGCGGGATCGCGGTGGCCGTGCTGGGGGTCATTCCTCCTCCGTTCGCCGCGACAGCCGATGTTAGGCCGCCGCCGGCCCGGCGGCGGCGGACTCGGGGGCGCTGGCATCGAACCGAAAGGGTTCCGCGCATACCGTGCTGCCGCGGGCAGGGCCTGCGCGCAGGAGGACCGGGCGAAAGGGGGAGGACGTGGCGGGATCGGAGACCGGGGCGGGTTCGCTGGGCAGGTTGTTGAACCCGGCGTCCGTGGCCGTCGTCGGCGTGAGCGAGCGGCGCCCCATGTCCAATGTCGCCGTGGGCCACCTGCTCGCCGCGCCCGTCGAGCTGCACCTGGTCAGCCCCCGACCTGGCAGCGCCTACGGGCGGGCCACGGTCGCCAGCCTGCGGGCGGTCGGCGGGCCGGTCGACGCCGTGCTCAGCCTGGTCGGCGCGGCGGGGTCGGTGGGCGTCGTCGAGGAGGCGGCGCGGCTCGGGTGCGGCGGGGTGGTCGTCGTGGCCAGCGGGTTCGGTGAGGCCGGCGACGAGGGCCGCGAGCGCCAGGACCGCCTGGCGCGGGCCGCGGCCGGCGCCGCCCTGCCGGTGTGCGGGCCGAACTGCACCGGCCTGGTGAACGTCACCAGCGGAGTGTCGCTGTTCACCGGGACGGCGGTGGCGGTGCCGGCCGGCGGGGTCTCCCTGGTGTCCTCCAGCGGGTACCTGATGCGCGCGGTGATGGCGGCGGCCCGCGAGCGCAACCTCGGCCTGCGCCTGGCGATCTCGGCCGGCAACGAGGCGGTGACGGTGCTGGCCGACTACCTCGACTTCCTCGTCGCCGATCCGCTTACCCGCGTCATCACCGTCGTCATCGAGAAGCTGCGCGACCCGGCGTCGTTCTTCGCCGCGGTCGACCGCGCCCGGGCGGCCGGCAAGCCCGTCGTCGTGCTCAAACTCGGCCGCAGCGAGCGGGCGCGCGCCATCGTGCGCTCGCACACCGGGGCGCTGACCGGCGAGAGCTGGGTCTACGACCTCGCCTTCCGCGCCGCCGGGGTCGTCGACGCCCGCGACGTCGACGACCTGATGGACCGGGCGGCGATCCTGGCCCAGCTCCCCGCGCACCGGCTGCGTCCGGTCGAGCGGATCGCCGTGATCGCCTCCTCGGGCGGCGTCGCCGCGCTGGCCTCGGACGTGCTGGCCGGCGGGGACGTCGAGACGCCGGAGCTGACCGAGATCGCCGACGAGGTGCGGGCGATCATCCCCGGCGCCGAGGTGGTGAACCCGCTCGATCTGACCGGCTTCGTCATGGCCCGGCGCGAGTCGCTCGACGCCGTGCTGCGGACCTATCTCGACGCCGAGGCGCTCGATGCCGTCGTCGTCACCTGGTGGCTCGACGAGGAGGACCGCGAGCGGGCGGAGGTGCTGCTGGGACCGGCCCGCGAGGCGGCGAGGCGCGCGGGCAAGCCGGTCGTGCTGACCACCGTGCAGCAGTCGCGGCTGGGGTCGTGGACCTCGACGGCCGGTGGGCCGGGCCTGGCCTTCGCCCGCGGGCTCGGCGGCGCGGTGCGCGGCCTCGCCGCGATCACCCGGCACCTGTCGCCGCAGCCCCGCGCGCGCCGTGCGGCCCCGCCGCGCCCGATTCCGCCGCCGCGGCCGGGCGACGTGGTGCGAGGCGACGCCGGGCCGATGCTGTCGTTCGCGGCGACGATGACGCTGTTGGCCGAGCGCGGCCTGACCGTCGCGCCGTGGGTGGTCCTCGACGATCCCGCCGACTGGCCGCCCCGGGCCGGTGCGCTCGGCGACGGCGCCCAGGTGGTCGTCAAGCTGGCCGACGTCGCGCACCGCACCGAGCTGGGCGCCGTCCGCCTCGGGGTCGCGCCCGGGGAGGTGGCCGCGGTCGCCGCCGAGCTGCAGGAGATCGCCGCGGCCCACGGGGTGCGGCGCACCGTCGCCGTGCAGGGCCAGCTCGCCGGCGCCGGCGAGGCCTTCGTCGGCTTCCAGGCCCGCACCGACCTCGGCCCGGTCGTCGTGGCCGGCCTCGGCGGCATCCTCGTCGAGCTGACCCGCGCGGTCGTCGGCCGGCTGCTGCCGGTGGACGGCCCGGGCGTCGAGTCGATGCTGGACGAGCTCGGCGGGGCGACCGTGTTCCGGGGGCTGCGCGCGGCGGGCGGCTGGGACCGGGCGGCGCTGGCGAGGGTGGTACTGGCCGTCGCCGAGCTGGGGGTGGCCGGCGCGGACTGGATCGGCTCGATCGACGTCAACCCCCTGATCTACTCGCCGTCGGGCTGCGCGGTCGTCGACGCGCTCGTGCTCGTCGAGGAAACCGCTGCCGTCGCTGGAGCTGCTGTCGCCGCTGGAAGCTGACGTCATCGCTGGAAGCTGACGTCATCGCTGGAAGCTGACGTCGCCGCCGGGAACCGAAGTCGCCGCCGGGAACCGAAGTCGCAGGGAGGTCATCGTGCCATTACCGAACGGGGTCGAGCGGGAACTGGTGGAGATACCGATTCCGCCGTCCGGACGGGTGGACGTGTTCTCGGGAGTCGCCCGCCTGTCCGGGGCTATCTGGGCTTCCGAGGTGCGCCCGGCGGGCCCCAGGCCCCGCACGGCCGTGCTGATCGTGCATCCGACGGCCAACTTTCTGGGTCACTACGCGCTGGGGACGCTCGCCGAGCTCGGCGTCGCCGCGGTCGGGCTCGCCACCCGGTACGTGGGCAACGACGCGAACCTCAACGTCGAGAACTGCCTGCTCGACATCGGCGCCGCGATCGGGACGCTGCGCGGGCGGGGCTACGAGCGGATCGTGCTCGTCGGCAACTCGGGCGGGGGCTCGATCGTCCCCTACTACCAGGCGCAGGCCGAGCGGCCGACGGTCGTGGCCCCGCCGGGCGGCGTCGGGCCGGACCTCACCCGCGCCGACCTGCCGCCGGCCGACTCGATCGTGCTGTTCATGGCCCATCCCTCCCGCGCCCGGGTGTCGATGGAGTGGCTCGACCCGGCGATCATCGACGAGTCCGCGCCGTTCGGCCGGGACCCGGACCTCGACGCCTTCGACCCGCGCAACACCCCGCCGTTCCCGGCCGAGTTCATCGCCCGCTACCGCGCCGCCCAGCTCGCCCGCAACCGGCGGATCACGGCGTGGGCGCGGGCGCAGCTACGCCTGGTCACCGCCGCGGGACACTGGCCGGCGGGGCTGGACGACCTGGCGTTCGTCGTCCACGGCACCAGTGCCGACCTGCGCTTCCTCGACCCGGCCATCGACGCCAGCGACCGGACGATCGGCAGCACCCTGTGGGGCCGTCCCGAGATCGCCGACTACCTGCCGGCCGGGCTCAACCGTTACACGACGCTGCGGTCGTGGATCAACCAGTGGTCGATCGACGACACCAACGGCGACGCCCTGAGATGGCTGCCGGAGCTGTCCACCCCGACGCTGGTCGTCGGCGGCTCGGCGGACACCGGCTCGCCGCCGGTGGTACTCGAACAGCTCCACGACGCGATCGGGCGGGCGAAGAAGGACTACCTGCTCATCGACGGGGCGACGCACTACTTCGAGGGCCGGCCCGACCTGCTGCGCACGGCGTGCGATGCCATCGCGACCTGGTGAGCCCGCCCGCACGTTCAGCGCGGACTGGCGGCGCGCCGTCGCCGGCCAGGGCGGGAGCCCGTTCCTGATCTGGGAGTCCTCAGCCGGGGTGGTGACGACGTGGACCTACGCCGAGTTCGACCGGCTGACCGGACGGGTCGCGGCCCGGCTGCGCGCGGCGGGTCTGCGCGGCGGCGGCGCCGTCCACCTCGCGCTGGCCAACTCGCCGGCCTTCGTCGCGGTGTGGCTGGCCGCCGTCGGCCTCGGCGCGCACATCGTGCCCGCCGACCCGGCCGCCACCGCCCCGGAGATCGCCGCGCAGCTCGCCCGGACGAGGGCCGTGGTCGGGATCTGCTCGCCGCGGCGTCGGGCGGTGTACACCGAGGCGGCCGGAGCAGGTGCCGACGCGGCCGGCGGCGGTTCGGACCTCGCCGTGTTCGCCGTCGACGAGGATGACGTCGAGCTCGCGACCCTGACCGGTGCCGCTGCCGGCATCGGGGAGGCCGCGTCGGCTGGCGGTCCCGATTCGCCGAGCCCCGACCTGCCGGGCCCCGAAGTACCGGGCCCCGAAGCGCCGAGCCCCGAAACGACTGCCGCGATCCTGTTTACCTCGGGCACGACCAGCGCACCCAAGGGCGTCGTGATCACCCAGGCCAACTACGCCTTCGCGGGCGCGACGATGGCGGCGGCGGCCGGATTGGCGCCCGCGGACCGCCAGCTCGTCGCGCTGCCGCTGTTCCACGCGAACGCCCAGTACTACTCGTTCGCCGCCGCCATCTCCGTCGGGGCGAGCGTCGCGCTGCTCAGCTCCTTCTCGGCATCGCGGTTCCTCGCGCAGGCCGCCCGACACCGGGCGACGCACGCAAGCCTGTTCGCGGCCCCGATGCGGATGATCCTGGCCCGGGGGGCCGGGCGGCGCGACGACCTGGCGCTGCGGCACGTGTGGTTCGCCCAGAACGTGACCGCCGACCAGTACGAGCGGCTCTCGACCCTGCTCGGCTGCCGCCCCCGCCAGCTCTACGGGATGACGGAGACGACCGCGGCGGTCCTGAGCAGCCGACCCGACGAGGCCCGCCCCGACGCGATGGGCCGCCCCACGCCGGGCTGCGCCGTGCGGCTGAGCCCCCGGCCCGACGGCGGCGAGCGGGCGCCGGGGGAGGTCGGCGAGCTGCTCGTCGGCGGCGAGCGGGGCGTCCGGCTGTTCGGCGGCTACCTCGACGACCCCGACACGACCCGGCGCGCCTTCGTCGACGGCTGGTTCCGCACCGGCGACCGGGCCTACCGGGACACCGACGGCATCTACCACTTCGCCGGGCGTGACAACGAGACGCTGAAGGTGGCCGGCGAGAACGTGTCGGTGGTCGAGGTCGAGGCGGTCGTCGCCGAGCACCCCCGCGTGCTCGAGGCGGCGGTCGTCGGCCGGCCCGACCCGGTGCGCGACGAGGTCCCGGTCGCCTACGTCGTCGCCGACCCCCGCGGCGCCGCTCCCGAAGCCGAGGAGCTGGCCGAATGGTGCCGGCGGCGGCTGAGCCCGGTCAAGCGTCCCCGCGAGTTCGTCCTCGTCGACGAGCTCCCACGGACCTCCGTCGGCAAGATCCGCAAGTTCCTGCTGCCTCAGGCCCCCGCGCGCGGCTCGTAGCTTCGATGCAGCCAGGGCGTGGTGAACTGGGCCTCGCGGGCCGCCTTCAGGCCGCGCACGCCCTCCTCGCGGCGGATCTCGGCGAAGGGGCGGCCGTCGGGGGCCTGCGCCCGTCCGCTCATCGCGAGGGTGATGACGTCGTACCCCGAGGCGGCGACGCGGGCGGCCTCGTCGCCGGAGGCGTCGGCAGCGGCGTCGACCGCTCGCTTGTTCAGCGTGGTGGCCTCCCGGGGCATCCGGGACAGCCGGGCGGCGAGGTCACGGGCGCGCGGGTCGAGTTCGGCGGCCGGCACGACCGCCGTGACCAGTCCGATCCGCTGGGCCAGGCCGGCGTCGATCAGCTCGCCGGTGAGGATCAGGAACTTCGCCCACTGCCGTCCGATCAGCGGCACCAGCCCGGCCGCGCCGGGCAGCCCAAGACGTCCCTCGGGCAGGCCGAAGCGGGCGTCGTCGCCGGCGACGACCAGGTCGCAGCTCGCCGCGAGGACGACGGCGGCGCCCAGGCAGTAGCCCCGCACGGCGGCGACCACCGGCAACGGGCAGCGGCGCACCCGGCGGTGGAAGTCATCGGCGGTTTCGCGGAAGCGGGCCTCGTCGGCGGCATGCTCGCGGATCGGATTGCCGGCGAGGTCGCCGCCCGCGGAGAACGCCGCGCCGGCGCCGGTGACGAGCACGGCGCCGACGGTCGGATCCGCCTCGGCGTCGGCGAGAGCGGCGAGGATCTGATCCCGGGTGCCGCCGGGCCGAGCCGAGATGGGGTTGCGCGACTCCGGCCGGTTCAGGCGGATCTCGGCGACCCCCTCCAGCTTGCCGTAGGCGATCTCGTCGAAAAGTCCGATCATTTCGGAGCCCATGACGGTCGGTCTCCGATCAGGCGCTTGTGGTGGTGGGGGTGAACCGGGCGGGCAGGTGCTTCACCCCGTGCAGGAAGTTCGAGCGCAGCAGGTCCGGCTCGGCCGTCGCCTCGATATCGGGCAGCAGCTCGAACAGGGTTCGGAACGCGATCGCCAGCTCGACCCGGGCGAGGTTGGCTCCCAGGCAGTGGTGCGGGCCCGGCGCGCCGAAGGTGACGTGCGGGTTGGGATCGCGGGTCACCTGGAACGACGTCGCGTCGTCGAAGTACGCCTCGTCCTGGTTGGCCGAGCGGTACCACAGCACGACCTTGTCACCCTCGTCGAAACGCTGCTCACCGAGCCTCACCCCGTCGCGGGCGACCGTGCGACGCATGTACAGCACCGGGGAGGCCCACCGCAGCAGCTCCTCCACGGCGCCCGGGGTGTACCGGTCGAGGTCCGAGCGCCACAGCTCCCGCTGCTGCGGGAACCGGGTGATGGCCGACAGCCCGTGGGCCAGCGCGTTGCGGGTGGTCTCGTTGCCCGCCCCGACGAGCAGGTTGAAGAAGGTCGCCAGCTCCGTCGGCGTGAGGTTCTCCTCCTCCTGGGCGGCGACGAGCGAGCTGACCAGGTCGTCCTGCGGGTCGCGGATCCGGTCGCGGGCCAGCTCCTCCAACAGGCCGCTCATCGCCTCGCCGGCGCCGCGCACGGCCCGCGCGACCGACCGGGGGGTCTGGTCCGGGACGTATTCCGGATCGCTTGCGCCCATCAGGATGTTCGTCTGCTCGAACAGGAACCGCTCCTCGCTGCGCGGGATGCCCAGCATGTTGTTCACGATCCGCAGCGGCAGCAGCGCCGCCACCTCGGTGACGAAGTCGCACTCGCCCCGTCCCGCCACCGCGGAGATCACCTCGCGGCTGGTGCGGGTGATGTCGTCGACCAGCGCGGCCACCGCTTTCGGCGTGAAGCCCCGGGAGACGATGCGCCGCTGGCGGGCGTGCTCCGGGTTGTCCATGTCGATGATCGAGCCGCGGAACTCCCGCAGGCTCGGCGGCTGGTCGAAGATCAGGCTCCCTCGGCCGGAGCAGAAGTCCGCCGGCCGCCGGCTGACCTCGCGCACGTCGTCCAGGCGGGTCAACGCCCAGAAGCCACCGCCGCGCGCGGCCCCGGTCAGGTCGAGCTCTGGGACGTACGGCCGCGGCTCGTGGGCGCGCAGCCAGGCGAACGTCGCATCGCGTTCGGCCGCCGGCCGGGTCCACCACGTCAGGTCGTCCAGGACGTCGCCGGGCAGCCCCTGCGTTCCCGGCATGTCCCCGGTCGTGGTCACGCCGGCTGCCCGGCTGTCCGCACCGGTTCCGAAGCCGGACGCGCTTCGGCTGCCATCCGCGCCTCGCCCGCCTGCCGTGCCTCGCCCGCCTGCCGTGTCTCGCCCGCCTGCCGTGCCTCGCCCGCCCGCCGCGCGTCGGCCGCCCGCCGCGCGTCGAGCGCGTCGGCGGCCGGGTAGCGCAGCACGGTGCGCAGGAAACGACCGCTGCGCATGTCCTCGTAGCCGTCGTTGACACCGGCGAGCGGGTAGCTGTGGCTGACCACCGCGTCGAGGTCGACCTGGCCGCGCTGCCACAGCTCGACCAGCTTCGGGATGTCCGCGCGCGCGTTGCCGGAGCCGTAGATCGTGCCGACGATGTGCTTCTCGGACAGCGTCAGATCCATCATGTTCAGCGATACCGTCCGCTGCGCCGCCGGATGGACGTTGGTCACCACGACCCGGCCGCGGCTGGCGGTCATCGCCAGCGCCTGACCCAGCAGCTCGCCGTCGCCGCGGCTCATCGTGCAGATGAACCGGTCGACCCCGCGGTCCCAGGTCGCCTCCCGCACGACGGCGGCGGCCTGCTCCCACGAGGTGGCGACGTGGGTCGCGCCGAGGCGGAGGATGAGGTCCTGCTTCTCGGCCACCGTCTCGACGGCGACGATGACGCGGGCGCCGGCCAGCCGGGCACCCTGGATCGCCGCGGCGCCGATGCCCCCCACCCCGGCCACCGCGACCGTATCGCCCGGCCGTACGTCGGCGGCGTACACCGCCGACCCCCAGCCGGTGACGAATCCGCAGCCCAGCAGGCACGCCCGGTCGAGCGGGACGTGCGCCGGGATGCGGATACAGCTCGACTCGTGGACCACGGTGTGATGGGCGAACGTGCCGATCATGCAGGCGATCGCCAGGTCCTGGCCGCGGGCGTGGTGGCGCGCGGTGCCGTCGGCGATCTGGCGGCCGGTGTACATCCTGGCGCCGAGCTCGCACAGGTTCTGGTGGCCGGTCGCGCACTGCCGGCACCGCCCGCAGGACGGCACGAAGCCGAAGACCACGTGGTCGCCGGGGACCAGCGAGCGGACCCGGGAACCGACCTCGAGCACGACGCCGGCGCCCTCGTGCCCGCCGACGCACGGCAACCGGAACGGCATGTCGCCGGTGACGATGTGCTCCTCCGAATGACACAGGCCGGAGGCGTGCAGTTCGACGAGCACCTCGTCCGGGCCGGGCGGATCGAGCTGGATCGGCTCGACCGACCAGGGGGAACTCCGGTCCCACAGCACAGCGGCGAGGGTCTCCACGGCACCTTCTCTCGGTCACGTTCTGTCGGTCGCGTTCTGTCGAATGCGTTCTCTCGGGTGCGGTCTCGATCGCGGGCCGCGCGTCGGCGCGGAGGCTCAGCCGCCGGGGCGGACGATGGACTGGAGTTCCACGAAGGCGCTGATGCCCTCGGGTCCGCCCTCCCGCCCGATGCCGGACGCGCCCACCCCGCCGAACGGGCTGCCCACATCCAGCGGCGCCGGCGAGTTGACGGCGACCGAACCGGTGCGCAGCCGCGCGGCAACGCGACCCGCCCGCTCGGGGTCCTCGCTCCACACCGACCCGGCCAGGCCGTAGTCGGAGTCGTTGGCGATGGCGACGGCCTCGTCGACGCCGTCGTAGCCGATCACCACCGCCACCGGGCCGAAGATCTCCTCCCGGGCGACCGGGGCGTCGTTGCCGACCCCGGCCAGCAGCGTCGGCTTGACGAACCACCCCCGATCGAGTCCGGCCGGCCGACCTCCGCCGGCGGCGACGCGGGCGCCGTCGGCCCGCGCGCGGGCGATGTGTGCCTCGATCCGGGCCCGCGCCGACGCCGAGATGACCGGGCCGATCTGGGTCTTCGGCTCGGTCGGGTCGCCGACGCGCAGCGCCGCCACCCGCTCGGCCAGCACGTCGACCACCTCGGAGTAGCGCGAGCGGGGGGCGAGGATGCGGGTCTGGGCCATGCAGACCTGGCCGGAGTTCGCCATCGCGCCGAAGGTGAGCGTGGTGACCGTCCGGCGGGTCAGCGCCAGGTCGTCCAGCAGGATCGCGGCCGACTTGCCGCCCAGCTCCAGGGTGCACCGGCGCAGGTCACGGCCGCAGACCTCGCCGATGCGCCGGCCCACCGCCGTCGAACCGGTAAAGGTGATCTTGTCGATGCCGGGATGGCCGACCAGGTACTCGCTCGCCGCGGCCGCGGCGGGCACGATGTTGACCACCCCAGGCGGCAGGCCCGCCTCGATGACCGCGTCGGCGAACAGGTAGGACCACAGCGGCGCCGCCGGAGCCGGCTTCACCACCACCGTGCACCCCGCGACCAGGGCCGGCGCGAGCTTGAGCGCGGTGATGAACAGGGGTGCGTTCCACGGGACGACGGCACCGACGACGCCGACGGGCAGCCGCCGGACCAGCACCGAGCCGTGCGCCGCCGGGCGCTCGTCCGCCCACGGGTAGGCCCCGGCCAGCGCGGCGAAGGCGTCGAACGCGGCCAGGGCGGTGCCCACCTGGTAGGGATCCGACCAGGACCGGGGCGAGCCGACCTCCGCCGTGAGCACCGCGGCGAGTTCGTCGGCCCGGGCGCGCAGCGCGTCGGTCAGCCGCACCAGCGCCGCCGCCCGCTGCGCCGGGGTCGCGCTCGCCCACGGGCCGTCGTCCAGCGCGCGCCGGGCGGCGGCCACGGCCCGGTCGACGTCGCCGACACCGGCCGCCGCAACCACGCCGATGGTCTCCTCGGTAGCCGGCGACACCACGTCCAGCGTCTCGTCCGTCGCCGCGGGGACCAGCCGCCCTCCGATGAACAGCTCCCGATGCTCGCGCACACCGACTCCTCGGTCGTCCCCAATTCCGCCGCCGAATTCTAGGGTCCGCCCGAGCGGATATTCAATGATTTCTCTTTGCTGTCGGTTCGGCCCGCGGTCGCGCATCGAACTTCTTCTCGTGCGAGAGTTCCGACGTGATATCCGGGTCCATTCCTGCCCCGCAAGACGGAGGGATCGAATGGCTCTCCTCACCGCTGACAGCACCTGGGAGCTGGTCGAGGCGCGCGCCGCGGCCTCGCCCGACGATCTGGCCGTCGTCGACGAGCACCGGCGGTGTCTGACGTTCCGCGAGCTGCGCGACCGGGCCGAGGAGGCCGCCGCGGGGCTGCGCGAGCTCGGCGTCCGGCCCGGATCGGTCGTGTCCTGGCAGTTGCCCAACACGATCGAGACGGTCGCGGTCTGCCTGGCGCTGTCCCGGCTCGGCGCCGTCCAGAACCCACTGATCATGATGCTGCGCGAGCGTGAGATCACCTTCATCTGCCGGCAGACCGGCAGCGAGCTGCTGCTCGTCCCGAGCAGCGTCCGCGGCGTCGACCATGCGGCGATGGCGCGGGCGGTGGCCGCGACCGTGCCCGGTCTCGCCGTGCACGTCGTCGACTTCGCATCACCGGGGGAGCTCGCACCGCCGGGGAAGGCCGAACCGCCGGCAGCCGCGGAGCCCGCCGACGGGCCCGGAGCGGGGCCGTCCGGCGGCGGGCCCGTCCGGTGGATCTTCTATACGTCGGGCACGACCTCGGACCCGAAGGGCGCCCGGCACACCGACCGCGGGTTGCTGGCCGCCTCGTCGACGTTCTGCGAGCATCTCGCCGTCGTGCCCACCGACCGGCTGCCGATCCTGCTGCCGATCTCCCACATCGGCGGGATCGCGCACCTGCTCACCGGCCTGCAGGCCGGTTGTGGGGTCATCGTGAGCAGCGGGTTCGACCCCGAGACGACGCCGGCTGCCCTCGCGGCGGCGGGCATGACGCTCGTCGGGTCGGGCACGCAGATGCTGCAGACCTACCTGGCGCGCCAGCGCCGCCAGCCGGACGTGCCCCTGTTCCCGCTGGCCCGGGCGGCACTGTGCGGTGGTGCGGGCCGGCCGGTGGCGCTGCACTTCGAGGTCAAGGAGCTCCTCGGTGGCGTCGGGGTGATCTCCGGGTACGGCCTGACCGAGTGCCCGTTCGTCACCTGGGGCCGCCACGACGACACCGACTCCCAGCACGCGAGCACGGAGGGATGCGCCGGGCTCGACGTCGAGATCGTCGTCATGCTCGACGACGCCACGCCCGCGGTCGCCGGCGAGGTCGGCGAGATCCGGGTGCGCGGCCCTCAGCTCATGGTCGGCTACGTCGACGCCACCGCGGACCGGGACGCCTTCGACGCGAAGGGGTTCCTGCGCACCGGCGACCTCGGCACCCTCGACGAGGACGGCTACCTGCGCATCACCGGACGGATCAAGGACGTCATCATCCGCAAGGGCGAGAACATCTCCGCCCGGGAGCTGGAGGAGCTGCTGATCGACCATCCGGCGGTGGGCGAGGTGTCCATCGTCGGGCTGCCCGATGCCTCCTCCGGCGAGCGGGTGTGCGCCGTGGTGGTGCCAGCGGAGTCGGTGGCCCCGCCGGACCTGGCGGCCCTCTGCGCCCACCTGCGCGCGCAGGGGCTGAACATCCGCAAGCTTCCCGAGCAGCTCGAGCTCGTGCCCGAGCTGCCACGCAATGCCATGGGAAAGGTCGTGAAGCGCGACCTGAGGGCCCGTTTCGCGCGCTGAGCGTATGGGTTGCGCCTGCTCGGTNGCCGTGGCGGAGCTGATCGGTGGCGGCGGTCCTCTTCGGCTCGGCGTCCGACGCCCCCACCGGCAGCCAACTCCCGGGCACCTCTCCGCGACCAGCCGCACACAGAATCATGCCGAGGGTCCGGTACGGTTTTCAGCCGAAAAACCGTACCGAAACCTCGGCATGATCTGGCCGCCATCTGGCCGGAAACCGCGCAAGCCGGAAACCGGGAAAGCGGGAAACCGGGAAAGCGGGCGGCGGTGGGCGGCATCGACAGCTGATCGACATCGTCGGTTCGTTATCGTTTCGGCGCCGCCATCGGCACGTTCGGAGGTCGCCGAGGCTCGGGTGAAAGGGGGGAGCCATGCTCGCTCGACAAGCCGTCCACGGGGCGGCGGTGCTCGCTGCCGTCCGGATCGTCCCCGACGACCGCGTCCCCGACGACCGCGACGCCGATGACCGCGACGCCGATGACCGCGACGCCGACGACCGCGACGGTGGCCACGTGGCCGGGCAGCCATGAGCGTCGCCGCTACCAGCGACGACGCCGTGCTCGCGCGGACGCTGAGTAGTTGGCTGCGTCAGGCGCTGAAGTGGCCGTCGCTGGAGGTCGCCGGGCTGTCCAGGCCGAAGGCGGGCACATCCAACGAGACCGTGATCGTCACTGTGCGGTGGGCCGATGGCGGCCGCCGACGCGACGAACGCCTGGTGGTCCGCATCCAGCCGACCGGGCGTCAGTTGTTCCAGCATCCGGACACGATCGGCGAGGGGCGTGTCCTGCGGGCCGTCGCGGCGGCCGCGCCGGTGCCGGTGCCGCGGGTCCTCGCGTTCGAGCCGGACGCCGGGGTGGTCGGGTCGCCGTTCTTCGTGATGAGCCACGTCCCGGGCAGGGTGCTCTCGGACATCCCGAGCTGCCACGCCACCGGCTGGCTGCTGGACCAGACCCCGGCGCAGCGCGCCGCCCTGTGGGACAACGGCCTGCGGACCCTCGTCGACATCGGGCGCATCCCCGTCCGCGGCGACCTGGCGTTCCTGTGGGCGCCCGCGCTTGGCCCGACCGGGCTGCAGCAGCTCGTCACCGCGACCCGTCACTGGTTCGACTGGGTCCGCGGCGGGCGTGACCTCGACGTGCTCAGCCGGGCGATGGATCACGTCGAACGGGAGCGCCCCGACCACGATGACCGGACGCTGAGCTGGGGCGACGCCCGAGTCGGCAACATGATGTTCGCGCCGGACGGGACCGTCGCCGCCGTCCTCGACTGGGAGACCCCCGCGGTCGGCCCGGCCGAGGTCGATCTCGGCTGGTGGCTGATGATGGACGAGTTCTACAGCCACGGACTGGGTTCGCCGCCGCTGCCCGGGGTGCCGGACGAGGATGCCCAGGTCGCCCGATGGGAGGGGCTGATCGGCCGTCCCGCGCGGGAACTGACCTACTACAAGCTGCTGGCGGCGTTGCGGTTCGCCATCGTCTGCGCCCGCTCGACCGACATCTCGATCGCCCGCGGCGTGGCCCGCCCGGACACCACCATGCACACCCGCAACCCGGCGGGTCTGCTGCTCTACCGCTGGCTGGGCGAGCCCGTTCCGGACCTGGCGCCTGAGTTCACCGCGATGATGGCCCGCTTCGCCCGCAAACGGGCCGGCCGGACGGGCTGAACGAGCCGAGGGCTGAACGAGCCGAGGGCTGAACGAGCCGGGAGTCGAACGAGCTGGGAGCCGAACGAGTAGAGGGGATCTCACGTCGATGAGCGATGTCATGCGCGCGGAGACGGTGTCGCTGCGGGGCGCGGGGGACGACGACGTCGAGGCGTACCTTGCCCAGCCGCTCGACGGGTTACCCGTGGGCGGCGTCGTGGTGATCCACCACATGCCGGGCTACGACGAGTCGACGAAGGAGATCACCCGCAGGTTCGCCGCCCACGGCTACCTCGCCGTCTGCCCGAACCTGTACTGGCGGGAGGCCCCCGGCGCCAGCCCCGAGGACGCCGCTGCCGTGGCGCGGGCCCGCGGCGGCGTGCCCGACGAGCGGCTGGTCGGCGACGTCGAGGGCGCCGTGCGCTACCTGCGGGCGTCGCCGTCGTCCAACGGGAAGGTGGCGGTGATCGGCTTCTGTTCGGGTGGGCGCCAGGCGTTCCTCGCCGCGTGCAGCCTCGATCTGGACGCCGCCGTCGACTGCTACGGCGCCTACGTCGTCGCCACGCCGCCGGAGGACTCGGTGCTGCGCGGGGTCCGGCCGGTCGTCGACCTGGCGGGCAAGCTGTCCTGCCCGCTGCTCGGCCTGTTCGGTGACGACGACCGGATGCCCTCGCCGGCCGAGGTCGCGGCCCTCGCGCAGGCGCTCACCGAGCACGACAGGACCTTCGAGTTCCACAGCTTCCCCGCCGCCGGTCACGCGTTCTTCGCGACGGACCGCGACGCCTACCGGCCCGCGGCGGCCCGGGCGGGCTGGCAGCGGATCTGGGCGTTCCTCGGCCCCCACCTCGCCGCCTGACTCGGCCGGCCGCACCCACCGCCGACCGGGTACCAGGCGAGGAGACCTTGGGTGCACCATCAGACCGCGCGCCTGCCCGTGACTATGAAAGGCGGCGCGCAGGCCCCGTCCTGCACGTCAGGGCGGGGTTGGCGCGTCAACAACAGCACCAGCCAGTCGAACAGGTGTGCTATTCTGATGGCTGCGGGAAGCCGGGTGGTGAAGCGGGCATATAGCTATCGGTTCTACCCGGATCCGGAGCAGTCCGCGCAGCTTGCCATGACGTTTGGTGAAGCCCGTCCGGACGGCCGGCGGCCGGGTAGAACAGGGACCTGCGGGTTCAGAGAGCTGACACGTCCCAAAGCCATACCTCGAAGCCGCCGGCGGTGGCGAGCGTCTCCCCGTCCGGAGCGAACCCTGCTGACGTGACCCGGCCGTTGTGGCCGGTGAGGGGGCGGCTGAGGGATCGGGCGCGGTGCGGGTCGGTGACGTCCCAGAGCCGTACCGTCTGATCGCCGCCGGCGGTGGCGAGGGTCCGCCCGTCGGGAGAGAAGACTGCCGATTCGACTCGGCCGTTGTGGCCGGTGAGACCGACGCCGAATGGACGGGCGCGGCGCGGGTCGGTGACGTCCCACAGTCGCGCTGACTGATCGCTGCTGGCGGTGGCCACGATCTGCCCGTCGGGGGAGAACGCCACCGACCGCACCGAGTCGGTGTGACCGATGCGTGGGCCACCGAGCGGCTCGACGAGGTAGGGGTCGGCGATGTCCCACAGCCGTAGCGTCCGATCGGCGCCGGCGGTGGCCAGGGNGTACCCATTGGTCGAGAACGCCACCGACCACACCGCGGCAGAATGCGCGGTGAGCGGGTCTCCGAATGGCTGGGCGCGGGACGGGTCGGCGATGTCCCACAGCCGCACCGTCCGGTCGGTGCTGGTGGTGGCGAGGGTCAGCCCGTCCGGCGCGAACGCTACCGACCGTACGGAGCCGGTGTGGCCGGCGAGGGGCCTGCCGATCAGGCAGGCGTTGGACGGATCGCTGACATCCCAGAGCCGAACCGTTTGATCATTACTGGTGGTGGCGAGGATCAGCCCGTCCGGCGCGAACGCCACGGACCAGACCCCACCCGTGTGACCGGTAAGGGGGGCCCCGATAGGACGAGCGCGCCGCGGGTTACCGACCTCCCACAGACGTACGGTGCGGTCGCCGGCGGCGCTGGCAAGGAGTCCCCCGTCCGGCGAGAACGCCACCGACCGCACTCGGTCGGTGTGGCCCGTGAGGGGGACCCCGAGGGGACGTGGCCGGGACTGCGGCGGTGATGCCCGCGGTGGTGGCGTCCGCTGGGGGAGGCGGGGGAACGACGGCTCGGCCTCGGGTTTCACCCGCCCCGCCAACGCTGCTCGGACCCCGTCAAGCAGACGGAGGCGGGCCACGTCGGCGGCGACGTCGAACAGGTCGACGGAGACCACCGTGCGCAGGACCCCAGGACGGTCGCAGTCCTCGACACGGACAGGAAGCAGCTTGCGCGCGAGCCCTTCCGGGTCAGCGGCTCGCGCGGCGCGCCACTCCTCGCCGCCGTAGACGGAGGAGAGGTAGGAGTCGGAAAGGACGGCGATGGTCCGGGTGGCGTGGGTGATGCCCTGTTCCATCTTGAAACGCCAGTCCGAGCCGGGTACGAAGTCCCACGACTGGATCAACACCCGGTAGCGGACAGCCTCGAGCTGCCAGGCCACCCACTCCGCCCACGCTTGATCCTCAGCGGTGTAGGAGATGAAGAAGTCCCATCCGACCGTTCCGCCACCAAGCCCGGACATGGCACACCATCTTCTACCGTTGCCACCCTCTCCGGCGAGCTAGGCCAGCCACGGGGGAAGTGCGGACGTTCCGGCGGCGATGGGCTGCCCGACGGCGTCGTACGGCGAGAGGCGTCGTGNGGTGGAAGGCCGCCAGCGGCGGAGGCATCCCGAGAAGGGGAGATGCCTGGGTGCAGCAGGTTCTGCTCCCGCGATAGGACTCGAACCTATAACCTGCCGGTTAACAGCCGGCTGCTCTGCCAATTGAGCTACGCGGGACCGGGTGCTCTGCGCACCTGACGTCGTCAGCCTACCTGAGGTTCGAGCGGTCTTGGACGTGGGGTAGTAATCAACTCGACGGCACAACGCCGACCGGCCGGCGGCCATCCGCCAGCACGTCCATCGGTCTCCCGGGAGGCAACATGCGCATCAGGCCCAGCGTCGTCATCGCACTCGGCCTCGGGTACGTCCTGGGGTCCCGAGGCGGACGCGAGCACTACGACGTGATCATGCGACAGCTTCGAGAGGTTCGGGAACGACCGGAGGTGCAGAGCGCCGCCGGTGTCGTGTCCGCGCAGGCAGGGACGGTCTTCCAGCGCGTCCGCGGCCTGTTCGCCGGGGAGGTCGAGTCGTCCGGAACCCGCCCGTTCCGTCCGGTTGCGGCGCACAGCTCGAACGGGGTCAGCTCCGTCGGCGCCCATTGAGAGCCGGGTGCGCCGCCGTCGCACAGTCCCGGGAGCGGCTCGGCAGGCGGTGTCGCGCCGGTTCTCGTCGGATGGGCCCCCGTTGGGTGGTTCGGTCGTCGCCGCCGCCCTGGTGACCGCCGACCCCACCTCCGACTGCCGCCCCAGGGGGTGATTCTGGTTATATCCGGCACCCCGCCGGGCGAGCGTGGGGGCGTGACGGATCGGAGCACGGCATGTCGATGAAGCAGGCCAGGTCGGCGCGGGGGCGGACGGCGGGGCAGGGGCGATCGGGTGACTCGACGCCGGCGGAGGTTCCCGGTGGGGCGCCGCCCGCCCTCGCCGCCCTGGTGGACCTGCTGGGCCGGCGTTTCGCCCTCGGCCTCTACTGGCACCTGCGGGGTGGCTCGTTGCCGTTCCGCACACTGGCGGCCCGGCTGGACGCCCCCGAGGCGCAGCTCGTCCAGCGGCTGCGGGAGCTGCGGGAGGCCGGCCTGGTCGAGGTGGACGAGGTCGGCGAATATCGGCTGACTACCCACGGCCGCCGCCTGCAGGGCGTGATCGAGCCTCTCGCCGCCTGGGCGGCGGAATGGGCGGCGCTCAGTCCGCGCCAGCGAAGCCCGCGCGGTGCCTCCACTCGCGGCCACGACGAGCCCTGAGCGCGCCCAGGCACCCCTGTCAGGACATCACGGGATGTCAACTACTGATCGACGGAGCGTGATTCTGAGATCACAGCTTGTCTTTTGCTGATCTTAAGAATCCTTTAGGCCCCGGGAGATGTGCTGGTCACCGTCGAACCTGGTGCTCACGAGCGCCGGAGGTCGACCTGGTGGATTCGAGCTGCACCCGGCGGAGGTAACCCCGACCTCCGGTGGGTCTCCCTAGCCCGGGTCGCGGCCCGTCCCAGCCGCGGCCCGGGCTCATCAGTTGTGGCCGCTCCGGCTAGACCCAGGGTGGGTGGGCGCCGGGTTCGGTTCGGGGCGACCTCTCAGCCGGCGGCGAGCCGATCCCGGGCCGCGGCGATCCGGCGGCGGGTGGCCTCCCGGCCGAACACCTCCAGCGACTCGAACAGCGGCAGCCCCACGGTCCGCCCGGTGACGGCCACCCGCACCGGCGCCTGCGCCTTGGCGAGCTTCAGTCCGTGGCGCTCGCCGATCTCGGTCAGCGTCGTCTTCAGGGTCTCGGCGTCCCATTCGACCTTGCCGAACAGGTCGTGGACGTCGGTGAGCAGGTCCGTCGCCGGCCCCTTCATCGCCTTCGCCCAGGCCGCGTCATCCACCGGCGCCTCGGGCAGGAACAGGAAATCGACCATCGGCACGATCTCCGACAGCAGCGACAGCCGGGACTGCGCGAGCCCGGCGACGGCGGCGAACACGTCCGCGTCGAATGCGTCGGCCGCCCACGGAGCCGCCGGCGGCGCGAGCCATGGGCCCACCGCGGAGATGAACTCCTCGACGCTGAGCGCGCGGATATATTCGCCGTTGAACGACCGCAGCTTCTTCTCGTCGAAGAACGCCGGGGAGGGCTTCACGTCGGCCAGGTCGAACGTCGACTCGATCGTCTCCCACGGCACGATCTCGTCCTCGCCGGGCGGCGCCCAGCCGAGCAGCATCAGGTAGTTCTTCATCGCACCGGCCAGGTAGCCCTCGTCCCGGTAGGACTCCAGCGCCACCTTGTCCCGCCGCTTGGACAGCTTCTGCCGCTTCTCGTTGACGATGACCGGCACGTGCGCCCACACCGGCGGCTCGGCGGCGCCGAGCGCGGTCCACAGGAGCTGCTGCTTGGGCGTGTTCGACAGGTGCTCCTCGCCCCGGATGACGTGGGTGATCCCCATCTCCAGGTCGTCGACGACGTTGGCGAGCAGGAACACCGCCGAGCCGTCGGCCCGCGCGATCACGAAGTCCTCGATGGTGTCGTTCGGGAACTCCGGGGTCCCGCGGATCAGGTCGCGTACCGTCGTCGCCCCCTCGTCGGGGGTGCGGAAGCGCAGCGCGCGGCCGGGACCGGGCTCCAGCCCGCGGTCGCGGCAGAAGCCGTCGTAGCCGTGCTGGGCGTTGCCCGTGCGCTCCGCCAGCGCCTCGCGGGTGCAGTCGCAGAAGTACGCCAGCCCCGCTTCCCGCAGGCGGACCGCCGCAGCCCGATGCCGGTCTGCCCGAGAGGACTGCAGCACCGGGCCCTCGTACCGGCCGGGGCTGATCCCGAGCCAGTCCAGCGCGCTGATGATGCCGTCGGTCCACTCGGGCCGGTTGCGCGAGGCGTCGGTGTCCTCGATGCGCAGCACGAAGTCGCCGCCCGTGCGCAGCGCCACCAGCCAGTTGAACAGCGCCGAGCGCGCCCCACCCACATGGAAGATGCCGGTGGGAGACGGCGCGAATCGAACCCGTACCCGCCCAGATCCCATGCGGGGCAGCGTACAGGGATCTCGGTGGTCCGACGGAGCGCTGCGGTGGTGCCGACGCCGTCCACATCCACATCCACCCGCACGCCTCGACGGTCAGCGATCAAGCCTCAAGGTCACGACTGCCTGCGCGGCCCAGGTGCCGAGGAGGGCTAGTCGCCGAGGAGGTCGAGGGGGGTGGTGGGTTGGTGGGGGGTGTGGGGGGTGGTGGTGAGGTGGTGGCGCCAGAGGGTTTCGGCGGCGTCGGGGTCGTGGTTGGTGAGGTGGGTGAGGAGTTGGTGGTGGGTGGTGTGTTGGTGGCGCAGGGTGGTGAGGTCGGGGGTGGGGGTGTCGGGGGTGGTGGCGTCGAGGATGTGGCGGAGCATGCTGCTGATCATGGTGAGGGTGTGGTTGGCGGGGGTGGTGAGGAGGAGGGTGTGGAAGTCGAGGTGGTGGGTGTGGA